>NZ_JBFUGE010000801.1:0-2379 GCF_056403075.1 Ideonella sp. P3_A4
CATCGAACGTGCCGCGTGGCTCATCAAGCATGTGCCCAAGGGCTTCTCGGTCTATTCGGGCGACGACGGCACCGCCGTGGCCCTGATGCTGCTGGGTGGTCAAGGCAACGTCAGCGTCACTGCCAACGTGGCGCCGCGCCAGATGCACGAGATGTGCCTGGCCGCGATCGAGGGCGATGTAAAGCGCGCCCGCGACATCCACCTGAGCCTGCTGCCGCTGCACCGGCAGATGTTCTGCGAGCCCAGCCCAGCCCCCGCCAAGTGGGCGCTGTCGCAAATGGGCCGCTGCCGTGCCAACGTTCGCCTGCCGCTGACGGAACTCACCGAGGCCGGCCAGGCTCTGGTGGGCAGCGCGCTGCGCGAATGTAGCCTTGTTTGATCCCGTCCCTTCAAAACCGAACCTCTGGAACAGCCGCTGCACGCGGTGGCTGGCGACACGACATGCATTGCAAGAAACCTGACTTCGTGATCACGCCGCTGCGTGCCGGTGTACTCCTGCTGGCTTTCGGCCTGGGCGGCTGTTCCCTGCTGAGCGACACCACGCCCGGCAACGACTCGCTCGACTACCGCAGCGGCGCGACCAAGACGCCGTCGCTCGAGGTGCCGCCCGACCTGACCCCGCTGGCGCGCGATGGCCGCTACCTGCCGCAGAGCGGTTCGGTGAGCGCGTCGGCCCTGGCCAACGGCACGGCGCGCCCTGCCGCGGAAGCTGGCGCACCGCAGGTCGCCATTCAAAAGGTCGGCGACGTGCACCTGGAGCGCGCCGGCGACCAGCGCTGGATCGTCAGCCCGCAAACGCCTGAGCAACTGTGGCCGAAGGTCCGCCAGTTCTGGCTCGACCGCGGTTTCACCATTGCCCGTGAAGATGCCGAAGCCGGCACGCTGGAAACCGGCTGGGCCGAGAACCGCGCCAAGCTGCCGAACGACATCGTCCGCCGCACGATCGGCTCTGTCGTGAGTGGCCTGTTCGACACCGGCGAGCGTGACCGCTTCATGATGCGCATGGAGCGCGGCGCCAACGGCACCGAGATCTATGTCGCCCACCACGGCATCGAAGAAAAAGTGCTGKGCCGCAATTCCAGCGAAGAGGTGGTGTGGTCGGCACGCCCGACCGATGTGCAACTCGAGCGCGAGGTGCTGACCCGCATGATGGTCAGCCTGGGCGCCAGAGACGAAGTGGCCCGTGCCGAGGTGGCCGCTGCAGCTGGCGGCGCGAACACGGCACCGAAGGCCCGCGTGGTCAGCGGCAAGCCGAGCGCCGCGCTGGAAGTGGACGACGGGCTGGAACGCGCTTGGCGCCGCATCGGCCTGGCGCTCGACCGCGGCGGCTTCACGGTCGAAGACCGCGACCGCAACCAAGGCGTGTATTTCGTGCGCTTCGTTGACACCAAGGAAGCCGCCAAGGACGAACCGAACTTCTTCACCCGTTGGTTCACCAGCGACGACCAGGCCAAGAAGGCGCTGAACCGCTACCGCATCCAGATCAAGGCCGAAGGCACCGGTACGCTGGTCAGCGTGCTGAACTTCAAGGGCGAGCCCGACAACTCAGCCAACGCGCAGAAGATCGTGTCGCTGTTGGCGGATGAGCTGAAGCTTTGAGCGACGACAGCCCGCATCGATCGATGCGGGCTGAGTCCAGAAACAACAAAGCCGCCCGAAGGCGGCTTTGTTGTTTGCGGCACCCGGGTCTTGCAACCCAGGTACTCGGCTCCAATTACTTGCTGGCGGCCGAAGCGGCTTCCGTGGCAGCAGCCGGGACTTCCGAAGCGGCGGGCATGGCGGCCGAAGCGGCTTCCACAGCCGAGGCGGCGACCGGAGCGGGAGCGACCGGAGCGGGCGCCTCTTCCTTCTTGCCGCAAGCGACCAGAGCAGCAACAGCGACGAGGGAAGCCAACAGGAGCGACTTGTTCATGAATGTYCTCAAACGATAGTTCGAACAATTACCGGTAATTTTTGGAAGCTCGCTGTTCGCGCGCGCCTCCTCCTCGAGACAGACCAAAAGACACTTGAGCGCTCGAGACACTCAAGCTGATGTCTTTTGTGCCTAGCCTTACATTATAGCCATGCTAGGGGGGATCCCTAGAGTCCCAGTGTGACGGCTGGGAAGGCCTCGGATGATCGTTGCAAAATTACATCGATCTCCTCGTGTGCGCTCTGCACATCGCGGCCATCGACGCGCACATAACCTCGCATGCGTTCGAGGTCCAGCACCCGCAACACGGCCAGATGATCGGCCACCAGCAAGGTCGGCATGTCAGGCCCTGCCATCTCTTGCGGCGAGCGGCAACTCAGCACGTGCGAGAAGATCTGACGCCAACGCGTCAGACGCGGCATCGCACGCCGCACACGCTCGAAGTCATGACTGATCCAGGTGATGTG
>NZ_JBFUGE010000802.1:0-2378 GCF_056403075.1 Ideonella sp. P3_A4
CCCCGACATCCTGGCCGCGGTCGCGAGGCTGCCGAAGCCTCCTTACTGCGTCGGCTTTGCTGCCGAGAGTCAAGACCTGCTGGCCCACGCGCAAGCCAAGCGGCTGCGCAAGGGCGTGCCGCTGATCATCGGCAACCTGGGCCCGGCCACCTTTGGCCAAGACGACAACACGCTGCTGTTGGTGGACGAGCACGGCCACCGTGAACTGCCGACGGCCGACAAGCTGCAACTCGCGCGCGAGCTGGTGCGCGAGATCGCCGAACGACTCAAGACATCCAAGTGAACACGACCATCGACATCAAGGTGCTGGACCAGCGCATGGCCAGCCAACTGCCGGCTTATGCGACGCCCGGCAGCGCCGGCCTGGACCTGCGCGCCTGCCTGAGCGAAGCGATCGAACTGGCCCCGGGCCAGACGACGCTGATCCCGACCGGCCTGGCGATCCACATCGAAGACGCCGGGCTGGCGGCCATGATCCTGCCGCGCTCGGGCTTGGGCCACAAGCACGGCATCGTGCTGGGCAACCTGGTTGGCCTGATCGACTCGGACTACCAGGGCCAGCTGATGGTCAGCTGCTGGAACCGCGGCCACACCGCCTTCACGATCCAGCCAATGGAGCGCATCGCGCAGATGGTCATCGTGCCAGTCGTGCAGGCCACATTCCGGCTGGTCGACGACTTCGACGAAAGCCACCGCGGCGAAGGCGGGTTCGGCTCCAGTGGCAGGGCCTGAGTTCGCGGCTCGTTAGAGCCGCGAACTGGCTTCAGTGCAGCGGCTCGTCCGGCGGCGCGCCATTCAGCACTGACAGCGGCGAATCGCCTACGGTGCCCGCACCGACTTCGGTTTCGGTCGCCTCACGCACATCGATCACCTTGAGCTGGATGCGCAGTGCCATGCCGGCGAGCGGGTGGTTGGCGTCCAGCACCACGTGGGACGGGTAGACCTCGGTCACGGTGTAAACCAGCTCGTCGGGCATGCCCTCGGTGGTGGCGCCTTCAGGCAGGCCTTCGATCTGCATGCCGGGCTCGATGGCCTCGGGGAACAGCGAGCGCTCTTCATAGCAGACCAGGTCGGCGTCGTACTCGCCAAAGGCCTGCTCGGGCTCGAGGTGCAACTGGGCTTCGAAGCCCACCGATTGGCCAGCCAGTGCTTCCTCGACCTTGGGCAGCAGGTCGTCGCCGCCATAAAGAAACTCGACCGGCTCATTGAGCTCGTCGATGAGCTGGCCCTGAGCGTCCGACAGCGTCCAGATCAGCATGACGACGCAGGGAGAAGTGATATCCATCAAAGAATGATCGCACATGGCGCACCCGGTTTCGCAGGCGACAATCTTCCCGATGGATGTAGACCAGAAACTCACACTGCTGGGCGGTTTGTCGCCGCAGCAGTTCATGCGCCGTCATTGGCAAAAGAAGCCCTGCCTGATCCGCCAAGCGGTGCCCGAGGTGCAGCCACCGATTGGGCGTTCAGAGCTGTTCGAGCTGGCCGGCCGCGACGATGTCGAATCGCGTTTGGTGTCGAGCGGGAAGGGGGGCTGGAAACTGCGCCACGGCCCGTTCAACCGCCGGCAGCTGCCTTCACTGGGCCAAGCCGGTTGGACGCTGCTGGTGCAGGGCTTGGACCTGCATGTGCCCGCAGCCCACGAACTGCTGTCGCGCTTTCGCTTCGTGCCCGAGGCGCGGCTCGACGACCTGATGATCAGCTACGCCAGCGACGGCGGTGGCGTCGGCCCGCACCTTGATTCGTACGACGTTTTCCTGCTGCAGGTCAACGGCCGGCGCCGCTGGCGCGTGGGGCCGGTGAAAGACACGAGACTGGTCGAAGGCGTCCCGGTCAAGCTGCTGGCTGATTTCGAACCGGCCGACGAGTGGGTGCTGGAGCCGGGCGACATGCTGTATGTGCCGCCGGGTTGGGGCCACGACGGGGTTGCCGTTGGCGCCGATTGCATGACCTGCTCGATTGGCTTTCGCACGCCGACGCCGACCGAGCTGGCGCGAGAGGTGCTGCAGCGCATGACCGATGCGCTGGAGCCACCCGAAGGCGAGCGCCACTACCGCGACCCGCAGGGCAGTGCCACCGCGACGCCGGGCCGCATCCCCGAAGCCTTGCAGACCTTTGCCGCCAAGGCAGTGATCGATGCGCTGAATGATGCGCACAGCCTGGCCTGCGCGCTGGGCGAGTCGCTGACCGAGCCCAAGTCCATCGTCTGGTTCGACGGTGGCGGTGCGCTGGGCGTAGGGCAGGGCGTTCGCCTGGATGCGCGCACGCGCATGATGTACGACACTCGGCATGTCTTCATCAATGGCGAATCCTTCCAGGCCTCGGGCCGCGACGCCCGGCTGATGCAGTCGCTGGCCGATGCGCGGCAACTTGATGCA
>NZ_JBFUGE010000803.1:0-2376 GCF_056403075.1 Ideonella sp. P3_A4
GACCGGTCGCGCTCGCGGCCCGGCGAGCCCGGCGCGGCCGCGGACGGCCGTGCTGCCGCAACCGCAGGGTTGGCAGCCCGCGCCCGTGCTGGCGCCCACCACGGCGATGACACCTGGGACAGTCGCCGCCTTGCAGACCGCTCAGGCGGCCGAGGTGCGGCTACCTCAGCTGATAGATCGACAGGCGCTTGACGGCGGCGTCGCCAAGGCGGCGCGTGATGCCACCGAAGCGGTGCAGCGGCAATTCGATCGGGTGGACCAGGCGGCCGAGCAGGCGCTGCAGGGGCGGCAGGCGACCTTGACCGCCGCGCGGGCCGAGCAGCAGGCAGCGCAGACAGAACACACCGATGCCGGTACCGATCACACCCGCATTGCCGGCCTGCGCCAGCAGGCGATTGACGACCGAGCGGCGTTGACGATCGACTTGCGGCAGGCCGACCAGATGCTCGCGCAAGCACAGGCAGCGGCCGCAGCAGCCACGGGCTCAGCCCAATCGTCCGCGGCCTCTCACGCGGCCCCGACGGCGCCGGATCTGCCGGCCTTGCAGCAGGCCCGCGATCGGGTGCAACAGGCCATCGTTGGTCTCGACGGGACCATCGGGCAACACGCCCGCGACCTGCAGACCGCAGCCGAGAGGCTGACGACAGCGCAGGATCGGCTGCACGGCGCGACGACAGCCGTCACCGAGGCTGAGCAGGGTGTCACGCGTTTGCAAGCCGCTCGCACGCAAGCACAGGACGCGCTCACTACCCACATGCCGGCAGTGCAGGCCCACGAACGCGCCACCAGCAACGTGTTGCCCGCGGCCGACGACGCGCGGCGCCAGCACACCGCATTGGCCGATCTGTCGCTGAGCGTTGCGCACCGCACGCGGGTCGCGCAAGATGTGTCCCACCAGGACCAGGCCGTCGGCCAATTGCAGGCCACGCGCGACACCGCGGCGGCCCGGCTCGGGGCCGGTGGTGACCTGCGGCAAGATCGCGAAGTGGCCCTCGCCAACGTCGGCAGGCACCAGGCGACGCTGGCGCAAGCCAATGCTGACGACGCTCGCTTGACTGGCGAGATCGGCCGCCAGCGCCAGCAGATCGGCACGCTGAAGGAACGCACCGGGATTTTGCGGGGGCTGGGCCGCGGGCGCGACCACCCCGTGCGGCAAGACCGGCGCGAAGCTGTGCTCGAGTTGCGGGCAACCCGGCAGGACCGCGCCACCAACGAACGGCAGCTGGCGCAGGTCCGGCAGAACGCAGCCCATGCCCGACGAGACCTCGAAGGCGCCGGGCAGGAGCTGGCCCAAGCCGATGCTGCCATCGCGCGGCACCAACAGACGCTGGACGGGCTCGATGCCCGTATCGCCGAGCAGCGGCCGCGGCAACAGGCACTGCACGGCGAACTCGCACAGTTGCAGGCCTGGGCCAACACTGATGGGGCCACGCGCGACGGCCAGCAGGTCGTGGCCCACGGTGCGGAAACCCGGGCCCAGACGGCGCGTGACGAAGCCGCGCGCACCGAAGCGCCGGCGCAAGCCGCCGCACAGCACATCCAGACGGCGATCACGACGTTGCTCAACGAGTTGGAGCCGCGGCAAGTCGCGCAGCCTGCAGATCCGCCACCGCAGCGCAGCTTGATGCAACGCGCCGCAGACGGCGTGCGCGGGGCGCACCAGGGCTATGTGAACCGCACCGGGCCGACGAAGGTCGAGGTCACCCTCGGCGCGGTGACCCATTCGACGGCCAACTCGGGCCCGACCACGTTCAACGGCGGCAATGCGCCTGGTCGCACTGTCACCGACGCGGCGCTCAGCAACCGCGGGCAGAAAGCGATCGACGGCAAGACCGCCACGGCTGGCGCTACCGCCGCAGGGCAGTTGGCAGGTCAACCCCGGACGCGCTTGTTCGGCGGCGCCAATGAGCCGGCCGGCACGCCTGAGGCGATGCGCTCCGCCGTGGCCTTCACCAGGGAGGTCTCGCAACTGTTTCATGCGCCCGCTGCCGACGCGGCCACGCTGGTTGGTTTGGCGCCCACGGTGTTGGCCAACCGACTGCTGGACCACCCGAACCCCGACCCCGTGGGTCGTCACGACGGCCACCCGCTGCGTCACGAAGAAGCGCTGCTGATCGCTTCGGCGCTGAGTGCAGTCACCTCCGATCCGGCGGTGGCGGCAAACGTCTACAACCAGCTCTGGAACGACAAGCCGACCCTGCCTGGCGTGACGACGCGCGACCCGGCCACGGCGTCGCCGGTGGCTGCGATGGCCACTCAGCCGCGCGGCACCGCGGTCAGCCAAGACCCACAGACCGTGGCATTGGCGCATGCCACACGCCGTGTGCTCGCCGGTTCGCCGGCGGGCATGGAGGCGCTGATGAACCTGCAGGGGCT
>NZ_JBFUGE010000804.1:0-2364 GCF_056403075.1 Ideonella sp. P3_A4
CGATGGCGGCCACCTGGCTGGGCTGGCCGGTGCTGGCCAACCGCGAGATGCTCTGGGGCGAGCACTACGAGCGGGTTTGCGAAGCCTTCGGCGTGCTGGCACGCTGCATCGCGCGCTACCAGCGCTGCATCGTCGCCGCGCACGCGCCGCTGGCTGAACAAGCCCAAGCGCACTGCGGCTCCACGGTGCACGTGGTGCCGCTAGCGGTCGAAGACAACTGGCTGCGTGACTGCGGGCCGATCATGCTCGTCAACGACGAGCGCGAGAGCCAGATGGCGGTGGGCTTCCGCTTCAACGCCTGGGGCGAGAAGTACAAGCCGTACCACGGCTGCGCGCGGCTGGCAGACGACATCGCCACGCTGGCGCGCTTGCCGCTGGTGCGCTCGCGCATGGTGCTCGAAGGTGGCGCCTTCCATGTCGATGGCCGCGGCACGCTGCTGACCACCGAGAGCTGCCTGCTCAACCCGAACCGCAACCCCGGCATGACCCGCGGCGACATCGAGGCCGAGCTGCGCCRCATGCTGGGCGTGCACAAGATCGTCTGGCTGCCCGGCAACATGCACGAGACCGAGACCGACGGCCACATCGACGGCATCGCCTCGTTCATCGCACCGGGCCGCGTGCTGTTCAACGCCGCCGACCCCGACCAGGGCGAGTATTTCCGCGCGATGCGCGAGAACCGCCGCGCGCTGGCGATGGCCACCGACGTGACTGGGCGCCACTTCGAGATCCTCGATCTGCCGGTGCCGCGAGGCGCCGAGAACTTCGGCAGCGAGCGCTTCTGCGACATCTACTCGAACTACATCCTGGTCAACGGCGCAGTCATCTCCACCGCCTTCGGTGTGCCGCAGGACGAGGACGCGCGACTCGTGTTCCAGCGCGCCTTCCCCGACCGTGTCGTCGAGCTGCTGCCAATCACGCCGATCTCGCTCGGCGGCGGTGCCACGCACTGCTCGACGCAACAGCACCCGATGCTCGGCAACCAGCTTGAAGTAGCGGGATTTGCATCATCCCAAGGAGCCTGCGCATGACCGACCGCCACATCACCGTCGCCGCGGTGCAGATGCCCTCGGGCGACTGGGACCCGCAGCGCAACGCCGACCGCGCCGAGCGCCTGATTCGCCAGGCTGCGGCCGCCGGCGCGCAGCTCATCGTCTGCCCTGAGCTGTTCACCAGCCCGTATTTCTGCATCGACCAGAACGTGCAGCACCTGGAGCTGGCGCTGCCGGCCGAAGGCCACCCGCAGATCACCCGCTTTGCGCGCCTGGCGGGCGAGCTGGGCGTGGTGCTGCCCATCGGCTTCTTCGAGCGCGCCGGCAACGCGGCCTACAACTCGGTGGCCGTGGCCGATGCCGACGGCCGCGTGCTCGGCGTCTACCGCAAGACCCACATTCCCGACGGGCCGGGCTACACCGAGAAGTTCTACTTCACGCCGGGCGACACCGGCTTCAAGGTCTGGGACACGCGCTTCGGCCGCATCGGCGTCGCCATCTGCTGGGACCAGTGGTACCCCGAGACCGCACGCTCGATGGCGCTGATGGGCGCCGAGGTGATGTGCTTCCCGACCATCATCGGCTCGGAGCCGCACAACGCCGACTACGACACCGCCGGCCACTGGCAACGCACGATGCAAGGCCACGCCGCCGCCAACATGGTGCCGGTGGTGGCCGCCAACCGCATCGGGCGAGAGACAGGCCTGGGCAACGGCAACCCGCAGCAGCAGCCGCTAACGGCCACGTTCTACGGCTCCAGCTTCATCGCTGACCACACCGGCGCCAAGCTCGCCGAAGCCTCGCGCAGCGACGAGACGGTGCTGGTGCAGCGCTTCAACCTCGACGAGATCCGCCGCGAGCGCCAGTGCTTCGGCTTCTTCCGCGACCGCCGGCCACAGATGTACCAGACCCTGTTGACCAGCGACGGCCGCCACATCGCTGCCTGATCCTTCCATWGCAGTACCGAGGACGAGCATGTCAATTCACACCCTTTCATCCCGCCTGGCCGCGCTCGCATTGGCTGCCTGCGCGTGGGTCAGCCCCGCACAGGCTGCAGACGAACAGCAGCAGGTGCTGAATTTCTACAACTGGTCGTCCTACATCGCGCCCGACACGGTCGCCAACTTCGAGAAGGAGACCGGCATCAAGGTGCGCTACGACACCTTCGATTCGAGCGAGCTGCTGCATGCCAAGCTGGTGGCCGGGCGCACCGGCTACGACATCGTGATGTCGTCGTCCGGCTGGGCCAAGATGCAGGCCGACGGCGGGCTGCTGATGCCGCTGGACAAGGCGCAGATCACGAACCTGAAGAACCTTGATCTGCTGATCGAAAGCCAGCTGGCGCGGCTGGACCCGGGCAACACCTACGCAG
>NZ_JBFUGE010000805.1:0-2357 GCF_056403075.1 Ideonella sp. P3_A4
ATCCAGAAGCCCCCGCTCGTCACCGTCGGCGCCCGCGGTCCACATCGGCCCCATCTGAATCCCGGATGTGGCGAGCGCATGCTCGATACGTGGGCGCAACCCACGCTCCAAGGGAACGGCCTCGCCTTCACCAACGAGCTCTTCGGTGAGCGCGTCGTAGAGCCGAGCCTGAACGCAGCCGGTTTGTGCACACAGTTCTTTCATGCGCGCCAGCACGCTGATACGGGCTGTGCCGTGCGGGGCCTGGCGCCACCGCTCYGCCAGGCGCTGCAGATCCTGATCGCGACGCCAAAACTCGGCGTCTGAATGGCGCTCGTGCAGCCAGGCAGTCCAGTGGACGGACTTCGACGACACGACGGCGCGCAATTCCGTTGACGCAGTGCTTCGTTCTCGGCGTGCGGCATCGATGGCGCCCGCAATGCCGGCAATGACGATGACGGCGGCTGTCAACGCCAGCACGAGCAACAGGTGCGCGGTGCCTGTCTGCGTGGTCTCGATGGCAGACAACGGGTTGGAGCGACCAGGACGGCGGGCGACGGCATAGACCAACGCAGCAGACAGCGCCACAAACGCAAATCCCTTCCACTGCCCAAGGGACTGCAGCAACAGCAGGTCAGACGAGAGCCCGTACAGCAGCCTGTCCGAAAACAGGATCCACGCCATGCCGAACAGTGCGTACAGCAGGCCGGCGCCCATGGCTCTCCGGTCAACACGTTCGGCCCACCGCGATATCGGCCGCAACGGCCCAATGCCTTCCCTCGGCACATTGCCGAGGTGGCCCTCATCAAGAGCTGCGTCCGAGCTCGGTGGTTGGTGCATGGCGAGTCTCCCTCGATCCAGGGTCGATACTCGCTTGGCTCAGTCGCAGAGGATTGATCTTCGTCAATTCAGCGATCGAGCCGCTGGTCGCATTCCCCACAAGGGGTGCCAATCGGAATCAGCGCCCGCGAAGGCCGACCGACGACAGCCGATGTCACCGAAGACTGCCCCAGGCCGGTGCGTCAAGACGCCGGGCACCAGCCCTTCGCCGGCCGGGCCCGAGTGGCCAAGGTCATTTGCCCGACACGAAGCCGATGGCCAGCGTCCGCGCGATGCAAACCGCGTTGGGTTGGTAGGCGTTCTCGGGCGGCGTGAACATCGGGAAGAAGTAGGTGGCGACCCCGTCCACGCAAGGGTGGCCGTCCGGGTAGGTACCCACCGCACAAGTCCCATGCGGGTTGCCGCAGTTGCTGGGGTACATGGCCGAGCCGTACTTGGTGGTCTTGGGCCCGCGGCAGGTGTAGGTCGGCGTTGGCGGGCTGCCCTCGCACGAGAGCGAAACCGGAAAGTTGTACGACGCGCCACCCTGGCCTTGGCACTCGTCCCTGCGCCACGCCTCGTCGGTGCAGGTCGAGGGGATCACGCTGACGTCGTACCAGACGCAAGAGCCCCCGCCAAAGCAGCCCGGGGCACTGGCCGGCTCGAAGTTCGTCTCGATCATCGTCTGGTGGTTGGCTTGCGCTTCCCAGCAATTGGCCGGCGGGGTCTTGGCCGCGGCACAGAAACGAGACGAGCCATTCGTGCTGGCCACCGTCGCGGAGCAGGTCTTGCCCGCCTTGATCAGCGCGTAGGACGCCTTGGCCGTGGCCCCGGTCTTCAAGCAGCCACTGCCCCAACTGATCGTGCCCGCGCCCTGGGCGGCATTGGTGAAGCTGACATAGACGGCCGCGGCGCGATGGTTGGCGATCTTGACCTGCGTCGAATCGGCCCATGCTGACGCGCCGATGCTGGCCAAGGCGATGGACGCCAAGAGTCTGCTTGCGGCAACAGCAAATTTGAAGCGCATGTCGACATCTCCCGTGAGTCAGCGAGTTGATCAATGGGTGATCCGGACGAGCCGCATGGTTCGGCAGGACGACCCGGGGGTGGCCGCCACTAATGTACGAGCAGCCAAGGCGCAGAGCTCCTCCCCTCCAATTCAAACTGTAACGGTCATACAAATTCATGCGTTAGGCCTGCAGAATCGTTCCCGACCATTCGCTCTCAAGGAAACGAATTCCTTGAGGCGCTCAACAAGGGGGAATATCTTGCTGTCACGCCTTCAGGCCACCATTCCACGCACCGCCGCCCTGCTCGCCTGCCTGGCCGCGAGCACCTTTTCGGCATCAGCCTCCGCTCAGTGGCTGCAACGCGGCTACGACGCTGCCGCCACCTACGCCAACACCGCCGAAACCACCCTCACGCCGGCCAACGTGTCGCAACTGAGCCGCCTCTGGCGCACGCATACGGCATCGCTGCAAGGCCTGATCCAGGGCGAGGCCTCTGAATCCGGTGGGCTGATTTTCGATTGCGCCCAACCGCCCACGGCACGCGCCCGC
>NZ_JBFUGE010000806.1:0-2354 GCF_056403075.1 Ideonella sp. P3_A4
CCCAGCGGCAAGGTGCTCGTGGCCGGCGGCGGCGGGTCGATCGACGGCGCCGAGCTGTACGACACGGCCACCGGCACGTGGACAGCGACCGCGCCGCTGGCGACAGGCCGCTCGGACCACACCGCGGTGCTGCTGCCGACCGGCCAGGTACTGGTGGCCGGCGGTCGAGCCGCCGGGAGCGACACCCTGGACAGCACCGAGCTGTACAACCCTGCGACCAACCAATGGACAGCCGGTCAGCCCATGCTGCGGCCACGCTATGGCCACGCGGCAACCTTGCTGGTCAACGGCAAGCTGCTGATCACGGCCGGCTCCGACGTGCACGATCACCTGTCGAGCACCGAGCTGTACCACTGAGGCGTGAGCGCAGCCTGACCGGTCGGGTGCGGAATCCCGCACTTTCCGCAGAAGCGGCAGTGCGGAAATCCGCCCTGGTTGTTGCAGTCTGTACCCGTCAGCGGGCCGTTGCCAGCGTTGCCGGGCCTGAAGACCGCCCTTTCTTGCGGACTTACCCGAACTTCGAGGGTGGGTGGCACGCGCCGTGCTCTTACCTGACCTGCGGGAGGCCTGAGGAGCGTGTGACCCACGCGGCGAGGGCTGAACGTTGATCAGAGACCACTCCTCCTCGGGGCCACTTTGGGTAACCATCGTGGCCCTATTTTTTTGAGTGACAGATCAGCGCTCAAGCCCCGGCGAGTTTCAGCACGGTCTGGGTCAGCGCGTCGGGCTGCGAGAAGTAAGCCGAGTGGCTGGCCCGCAGCGTTTCGACCCGCTCGACCGGGCTTTCTGCCAGCAGCCTGTCCTGCAGCGGCAGCGACACCGCGTTGTCCTCGCTCAGCCGGATGTAGGCTCTCGGCACCCGGCCATAGCGCCCGTCGGTAAGTTTCAACCGGGTCAACGCGGGCCGCACGGGCTCGCGCACGAGCAGGTCGCGGCACAGCGCCAGGTCGTCGCTGCTGCAGTCGGCATACAGCGCTTCGCGGTAGACCTGCGGCTTCAGCCAATCCCACAGGCCGAGGTGATTGATCTGCACGTTGCCCGGCATCATCGAGGCGCGGTCAGGCAGGTAGTCCAGCACCCGGCGCCCTGTCGGCAGCATGTACGACGCCACGTAGATCGTTCGTTCGATGCGCTCCGGCGCGCGCTCGGCCAGGCTCGACGCGACGATGCCATTGCGGCTGTGCACGACGACCACCGTCTTGCCTTCTGGCGCCAGCGCGGCCTCGGCGGCATCGACCATGCGATCGAGGCTGACCAGGGCGTGCAGCGCGGGCGCTCGCCCGCGGCCGGGCAGGTCGATCGCGCATGCGGTGTGCCCGGCGGCCTGGATGCGAGGAACGATCTTGTGCCAGCACCAGGCGCCGTGCCAACTGCCGTGCAGGAAGAGAAATTGGGTCATGGTGAGTTCGTCGTGGTGAGGTCGTCAGCATCGCCGCGACAGGCTTTGCGTGCACCCCGGCGTTTGCGGTCGAATTCGATGTCTTGCGCCACGCGGGGCGACAGCGCCGTTTGGGTCAGCCGTACTGGAAGTAGCTCGGCAACCCGTTCAGCTCGTTGCCGCTGAAGCTGTTCGTCGCCGGTGTGAACGCGTGGCCCGCTTCCTTCTGGATCGCCACCAGCGTGCGCCCCGTCGGCGCGACGAAGGTGTTGCCAACGATGGCCACGCCGGTGGAGGTGCCGGTGTTGAAATCGAGCGCATACGACCCTGGCCCACCGAAGCCGCAGTCTTCGAATCGGTTGCCTTCCAGCAGCAGTTCATCGACGGTGAAGGCAACCAGGCCGACGCCGCCGACGCTGCCGCAGTGCAGAAAGCGGTTCGACAACACCCGCACGTCGCGGCAGCGCATGTCGGCCGACAGGTAGCCGATGTTCGAGCCCCGCGTGTCGCTGAAGTCGTTGCCCTCGAGGCGCGCACCCACCGCACCCGTCAGGCCAAAGCCGCGAGCGACGTTGACGACGGTGTTGTCGCGCACCACGAGCCCATGCGAAGGTGTGTTGCCATCGACCCCACCGACCGGCTGATTGACGAATGCGATCCCCGCTGCGCTGCAGCCGTCGATGTGGTTGTTGGCGATCTCGAAACCGCTCGGATGCCGCGTGTACATATGCCCCGCCAACACCACGGCCACTGCACCCACATTGCCGCCGATGCGCTTGAAGACGTTGTCGACCACGGTGATGTTGCGCACGACGTGGAACGGCTGCGCGTTGGGTTCGACGTCCACTGCGCCCGGCATGTCGGCGCGTGTGCAGTCGTGGAAGTGGTTGCCGCGGACCACCACGCCGTCGCCGTCGATGATGCTGATCGCGTTGCGGTTGTCGCCATTCAACCCATCGAACTTGCAGCCCTGGAC
>NZ_JBFUGE010000807.1:0-2352 GCF_056403075.1 Ideonella sp. P3_A4
CAAAGCGTGAAGGTCTTCTACTCGGTAATTGACCATGAAGGAGGCAGAGCTTGGAGCAAAGTGATCACTGTCTTGCGGATTGATGCACCAAGCAGTTGTGCCTGCAACCGGCTTGCCTTGGGCATCAGTCCAATCGAAGGCAGCCCCGCCCCAGACTTGGACATCGATTCCCAGGTGCTGCTTGTACCAAGCCCGCAGAGATGCAGCGTCTTTGGCTTTGAAGAAGATGCCGCCGATGCCGGTGACTCGTTTCATGTGACTTCCAATGTGCGATGGTGGTGGGGGGAGTGTATTTCTCGGCTTAACGTTCGACGTAAGGGGCGGCCTGCGGCTTGCCGCAGGACGTCCCCTTGACGGAGGGGTTAGGCGCCGGCGACTCAGAGCTCAAGCCAGTGGTTGGGTTCATGCATTGCACCGGTGCTCATGAATTGATTGGCAATGACTGGCGCTCGCTCGAAGGGAAGCGTGAACTCAACCGGGACACTCTCGCCCTCAAATGGATCGCACCCATCGTACTGGAAGAGYKCCGTGGAGCCAGTACCTGCATTGGRCGGTGAGTAGTACCTGTAGCCGGGGTGACCTTTGGATGGAAAGAAGTGAACATCAAAGACCGCGCCGCTTGAGCGAATAGCCATACAAGGAAACTGCTGACCTGGGAAGGAGAGCCAAAACGCTCCGCCACCACGACTGTCTTTGGACGAGATGGACTCACCAAGTTCGTCCGGTGTTCCCACCGTCCAATTTCGCGACGATCCTTCGATGTGCACCGGCACGTTCATTTCCGGCGCTTAACGTTCGACGTAAGGGGCTGGCCGCAGGCCAGTCCCCTTGACGGAGGGGTTAGGCGTCGCGGTATCCATCGGCACGCTGCTCAATGAGCAATTTGAGCTCACCAGCAATGTGAGTGAGGTCAATTTCCTCTCCTCGTTCGACTCGCTTCCAAAGAATGGTGGTGGCAAAGATCGAAAGTGCCTTCTCTTTGAACTGAAGAGCGGCTACCGTTCCATCCTTACCAGTAACCAGGCGCCAGCGGAGGCCTTGGACAAGATCCGCCAAGGCATCGCCGAACGCGATGCCGATGGCCACCCAAGCCTCATGGTTGGCATGTTTCATTGCTCCATGATCGACGATGGCCTGAAGAATTGGAAGGTCGCTCTTGGAGTGAGAAAGTTCGGCTCCATCGACCAAGTCGGTGGCTAGGCGGCTGACAAACGATCGAACATCGGCGAACTCCTGAACCGCCGCCGGCGATAGCGGCGAAAAGGAGAGGGAGGCAGATTCAGTAGGCATGAGTGGAATCTTGGATTCGACGCTTAACGTTCGACGTAAGGGGCGGCCCGCTTGCGGGACGTCCCCTTGACGGAGGGGTTAGGCTTCACTGCTTCGCTGAACATGCCAATTGATGCAGTGTGCCCTCAAAAGAACCAGCAGCTGCGGGTCTGTATTCTGGATTGCGAGTGCCGACATTCTGAAGCGACAACGTCCTCCCAACGGCTCCTCTGCCCTCAAACGAGGCGGAAGACATGAGAGCGACGCTCTTGTCGCTGCATAGGACCTCCCAGTCGAATCTGAGAGAAGTTGCGCAGCCCTTGGGTCTAGCAGTGGACTCATACTGCCTGTGACCAAGCTCAACATGCTGCGATACCAGCATACGGTCTTCTTCGTAGGTTTCGCGCACTCGAAAGAAGATGAGGCTCCCATCGCGACCGAGCATCGGCTCCGACCAATCAATCCCAATCACCCGTTGAACCTGATCGGCAATTTTTGCTGGCTCCAAAGCCTGCAATGCAAGACTCAGTCCAAGCTTCCATTGACCGTCTGCTCGCGAGTAGGCTTCATTCAGCGAGCGGTCGCAGAGGTCTCCAACCGTAGTTTCGCGACGTTCGGTCACGTAGATTAGGTGCCAGCCGAACTCCGTCCGGACAGGGTCGGATACGGCGTCGAGCTTGCTAGAGAAGACTGCGTCTTCAAACGACTTAACCGTCTCTCCTTCCGACACCCACTCGAGACTTCCTCCAACCAGTCTCGTCGACGAGTCCTCGCTAACTTTGGAGGCCACTTCCTTGAACTTTTGCAGCCTTTGTCTTGGGGCAGTACTCTCAATCTCAGTCCTGTACTTCGCTGCAAGTGCTTCCGTTTTCAGTAGCAGGTKGTACGTAAAGGCCGCCTTCACCGGCGTTGAATCGCTTGGCGCTTGCGCGAATGAGCTGAGAACAACCAGTAGCGTTGCCGTTGCGACTACAAGCTTCATTTTTGCGTAGAGGTGGTGATCGTGGGGGTAAACGTGAGGCCTAACGTTCGACGTAAGGGGCGGCCCGCCTGCGGGACGTCCCCTTGACGGAGGGGTTAGGC
>NZ_JBFUGE010000808.1:0-2342 GCF_056403075.1 Ideonella sp. P3_A4
GTCAGATCGTCTACGACTACCTTGAGCAAGGTCGCGCCAAGCTGGAGGTCTACCTCAGCTACACGATTGCCTCGCCGATGRCCTGGCCTGAGGGGCGATCGAAGACCGTCGACGTTCTCAAGAATGAGAAGCTGATTCCGTTCCACGCCTGCTCCGACATCATCTATTCGGAGATGGCGCACTACGCCGACCTGATCCTTCCCGACGCGACCTACTTGGAGCGCTGGGGCATGGACATTCGCAACAACCTGGAACTGCAGCACTACGTGTCGCTGCGACAACCCATGGTCACGCCTCCGGGCGAAGCCACCAGCTTCCCCGACGTGCTGATCAACATCGGCAAGCGCCTGAAGTCCGAGCAGGCGAAGTACTTCGCCTATGGAAGCCACGAAGACTTCGTGCGGCATCAGTGCTCCAAGCTGCCGACGAAGGGGCCCGATGGCCAGACCTTCGAGTCGGGCTTCGACTACATGAAGCACTACGGCGTGTACGTCGACACGTCGCAGCCCAAGGCCTACGAGGTCTACCGCCGCAAGCTCAAGCCCGAGCAGTTGAGCGGAAGCCGTGTTGACGAGGCCACCGGTTTGGTGCTCAAGGCCGACGACAGCGGCAAGGAACGCGCTGTGGGGGTGATGGTGGCCGGCGAGGCGATGCGTGGCTTCTCGACACCCTCGCGGAAGTTTGAGATCTATGCACCCGAGGTGGAGCAAGCCGCGGCGAAGCTGGGTATGCGCGACGACGGTCTGCCGTCATTCTTCCCGGTACCTTGGCACGAAGGGCTCGGCAGCGATCGCTACATCCTCACGACGTTCAAGTGGAACGTGCACACCCAGGGCCGCACAGCGTCTCAGAAGTACTTGTCGGAGATCGTGCACGACAACCCGATGTGGATTCACCCCGACACCGCAGGTCGCGTTGGGGTCAAGACCGGTGACTGGGTGGAGCTAACGACGTTTCGTCCGAAGTCCGGCACGCAGGGAGACAAAGCATTCCGCGCATCCACCGCAGATCAAGTCGTCGGGTCGGCGCGGGTGCGTGTCTTCGTGACCGACGGCATCCATCCACGGGTCGTCGCCGTGTCCAACTCCCTGGGGTGGGAGTTCGGTGGCCGCGCCACCGAAGGGCGACGCGGCAAGCGCGACGACGCATTGACCGCGTCCGGACAAGGGCGCACTGCGCAAGGCATGGGTCCGGCGCCGCGCTTCGATGACTTGGAACACAGCCTCTGGTGGGATGAKCGACGTGGCGGCCGTGGCAACGGCGTGAACATCAACGCCATCCTGCCGATCAACCCGGCACCGCTGATCGGCATGCAAGCCTGGTTCGACACCGTGTGCAGTATCAAGAAAGTGGGAGCAATCGCGTGATGAAGAGGTCCTTGCGTTCCATAAGCTTGGCTTGCAGTGCCTTGGCTACCGTCATCCTGGCCGTGTGTTCACCAGCGCTGGCCGCAGGCGAGCTTGCTCCTGAAAAGGCCATCCGGGCGCGCCAATCTGCGTACTTCCTGATGGGGCAGCAAATGGCCCGCATCAACGCGACCGTCAAGGGTGATCTGCCGTTCGATAAGCCCGCGCTGGAATCCAGTGCCGAGGCGCTCGATGCCGTCAGCCGAATTGCCACGGACTACTTTCCCGTCGGATCCGATCAAGGCGACACCAAGGCGAAGCCGAATGTCTGGAAGGAGGCGCCTCGGTTCCAGCAACTCGCCCAGGCGTCTCAGGCGGATACGGCCAAGCTGAAAGCGGCTGTGCGAGCCGGGGACCTCAACGCGATCAAAGCGGCCTTTGGGGCGACCGGGCAGTCGTGCAAGGCCTGCCACGACTCATTCAAGGCCCAGTAGTCAACCGCGCAGATGGACATGCAACACGCACGAGTACTGATCCTCGGTTCAGGTCCCGCCGGGTACACGGCTGCGATCTATGCCGCTCGGGCAAACCTGGCACCCACGTTGATCACCGGCATAGCCAAGGGCGGCCAGCTGATGACCACGACCGACGTCGACAACTGGCCGGCAGATGTCCACGGTGTGCAGGGGCCTGATCTGATGCTTCGCTTCGAAGCGCACGCCAAGCGGTTCCACACCACCATGGTGTTCGACCACATCCACAAGGTGGATCTCTCCAAGCGTCCCTTCGAGCTGCATGGCGACAACGGTGGCTACAGCTGCGATGCCCTCATCGTCGCCAACGGGGCGTCGGCCAAATATCTGGGGCTTCCGTCCGAAGAGGCATTCAGGGGTCGCGGTGTCAGCGCCTGTGCGACATGTGACGGCTTCTTCTACCGCCAGCAAGTTGTGGCGGTGATTGGCGGTGGCAATACGGCGGTCGAAGAGGCTCTGTACT
>NZ_JBFUGE010000809.1:0-2333 GCF_056403075.1 Ideonella sp. P3_A4
CTGCCACCGGCGCGCCGGCACCCTTCTCCTGCTTTGCAGCAGAAGCGTCGGTCGACGCCGGCTCGTCATCGGGCAAGGGCGACGGCATTGATTCCAGCGCCACTTCGAGCACCTTGTCGATCCAGCGCACCGGCACGATTTCGAGGTGGCTCTTCACGTTGTCCGGGATGTCCTGAAGGTCCTTCACATTCTCTTCAGGGATCATCACCAGCTTGATGCCACCGCGGTGAGCGGCGAGCAGCTTTTCCTTCAAGCCGCCGATGGCCGTGACCTCGCCGCGCAGCGTGATTTCACCGGTCATCGCCACATGCGCCTTGACCGGGATGCCGGTCAGTGCAGAGACGAAGGCAGTGGTCATCGCAGCACCTGCGCTCGGGCCGTCCTTCGGCGTCGCGCCGTCGGGCACGTGCACGTGCACATCACGCTTCTCGAACAACTCGTCCTTGATACCCAGGCGGYGAGCGCGGCTGCGCACCACCGTGCGTGCGGCCTCGACCGATTCCTTCATCACGTCGCCCAGCGAACCGGTGCGGATRATGTTGCCCTTGCCCGGCATCGCGGTGGCTTCGATGGTCAGCAGATCGCCGCCCACTTCCGTCCACGCCAAGCCGACGACCTGACCCACCTGGTTGGTCTTCTCGGCACGACCGAAGTCGTACTTGCGAACACCCAGAAACTCGTTCAGGTTCTCGTCGTTGACGACGACCTTGCCTTCGTAGGTCTTGAGCTGAACGCCCTTGACCACCTTGCGGCAGATTTTCGAGATTTCACGCTCGAGCGAACGCACACCTGCTTCGCGGGTGTAGTAGCGAATGATCCCGCGAATCGCCGCTTCAGTGACTTCCATCTCGTCGTCCAGCACGCCGTTGTTCTTGGCTTGCTTGGGCAACAGGTAGCGCTGCGCGATGTTGAGCTTCTCGTCCTCGGTATAACCCGACAGACGGATGACTTCCATCCGGTCCAGCAGAGCCGGCGGGATGTTCATCGAGTTCGAGGTCGCCACGAACATCACATCGCTCAGGTCGAAGTCGACCTCGATGTAGTGATCGCTGAAGGTGTGGTTCTGCTCGGGGTCGAGCACTTCCAGCAGCGCAGATGACGGGTCGCCGCGGAAGTCCATGCCCAGCTTGTCGATCTCGTCGAGCAGGAACAGCGGGTTGCGCGTGCCGACCTTCGACAGGCTCTGCAGCACCTTGCCCGGCATCGAGCCGATGTAGGTGCGGCGATGACCGCGAATTTCGGCTTCATCACGCACGCCGCCCAGCGCCATGCGGACGAACTTGCGCCCGGTGGCACGCGCGACCGATTGGCCGAGCGAAGTCTTGCCGACGCCCGGGGGGCCGACCAGGCACAGGATCGGCGCCTTGACCTTGTCGACGCGCTGTTGCACCGCGAGATACTCGAGGATGCGGTCCTTGACCTTGTCCAGACCGTAGTGGTCTTCGTTCAACACCACCTCGGCATTGCCCAGGTCGTGCTTGATCTTGGTCTTCTTCGACCACGGCAGGTTGATCAGCGTGTCCAGGTAGTTGCGCACCACCGTGGCCTCGGCCGACATCGGCGACATCAGCTTGAGCTTCTTCAGCTCGCCGTCGGCCTTCTTGCGCGCTTCCTTCGGCATGCGCGCGGCCTTGATCTTCTTCTCCAGGTCTTCCAGGTCGGCGCCTTCTTCGCCGTCGCCCAGTTCCTTCTGGATCGCCTTGACCTGCTCGTTCAGGTAGTACTCGCGCTGGCTCTTTTCCATCTGGCGCTTGACGCGGCCACGGATGCGCTTTTCGACCTGCAGGATGTCGACTTCGTGCTCGAGCTGCTCCAGCAGCTTTTCCAGCCGCTTGGCCACGTCGAACAGGTCCAGCACCGATTGCTTGGCTTCGAGCTTCAACGGCAGGTGCGCCGCGATCGTGTCGGCCAGACGACCCGGATCGTCGATCCCGGCGATCGAGGTCAGGATCTCGGGCGGGATCTTCTTGTTCAGCTTGACGTACTGGTCAAACTGCTGCGTCACAGCGCGGCGCAGGGCTTCGACCTCGGGCGAGGCTTCGCCGCCCGGCTCGATCGGCATCACTTCGGAGACGAAGTGCTCGCCGTTGTCGTTGATGCTCAGCGTCGACGCGCGCTGCACACCTTCGACCAGCACCTTCACGGTGCCATCGGGCAGCTTCAGCATCTGCAGGATGCTGGAGACGCAACCGACTTCGAACATGTCGTCGGCGCGCGGCTCGTCCTTGCCGGCGGCCTTTTGCGCCACCAGCATGATCTGCCGGCCGGCTTCCATCGCGGCTTCGAGGGCCTTGATGGATTTGGGCCGCCCGACGAACAGCGGAATCACCATG
>NZ_JBFUGE010000810.1:0-2331 GCF_056403075.1 Ideonella sp. P3_A4
GCGCGAGGTCGAGCGCGTGCTTGGCGAGCTGTTCCAGCAGCCGCGGCGTGGGTGCGCAGTACACCTCGACGAAGACCTGCGGGTGCAGGCCGGCGAAGCTGCGCAGGATGTGCGGCAGGAAGGCCGCGGCGTAGTCGTCTGGGCAGCCGAAGCGCAGTGTGCCGGTGAGGCCGGCGCCGGAGACGTCGGCCACCGCGGCGTCGTGGTGCCGCAGGATGGTCCGCGCATGGCCGAGCAGGCGCTCGCCGTGCAGCGTGAGCGCCACGCCGCGGCCGGTGCGGTTGAGCAGCGGCTGGTTCAGCATCTCTTCGAGCTTCTTGACCTGCATGCTCACGGCGGCCTGCGTCCGCCCGATCTTGCTGGCGGCGCGGCCGAGGGTGCGCGTCTCGGCGATCGCCACGAAAGTGCGCAGCAGGTCGATGTCGAGGTGGCGGGTCATGGAGTCAGTTTGCCTGATAGCTGGGTTCAGAAATATTAGCTTTCCTTGGGTGCTGCGGGTCCGTACGCTCCGGTCGATCAACTGACTGGAGCGCCCGATGTCCCGCAACGCCGACCCCGCTTTCTGGAACAACGCCCGCCGGCATCTGATTCGCTACGGCGGCACGTTCGAGCCGATGATCATCGAGCGAGCGCAGGGCAGCTTCGTGTACGACGCGGACGGCCGCGCGATCCTCGATTTCACGTCGGGGCAGATGAGCTCGCTGCTGGGGCACGGGCACCCTGAGGTGGCGGCCGTCGTGGCCGAGGACGCTCGAAACCTGGATCACTTGTTCAGCGGCATGCTGAGCCGCCCGGTGGTCGATCTCGCCACCCAGCTGGCCGAGATCACGCCGGCCGGTCTGGACCGGGCCATGCTGCTGAGCACCGGCGCAGAGTCCAACGAAGCGGCCATCAAGATGGCCAAGCTGGTCACCGGCAAGTTCGAGATCGTGAGCTTCGCGCAGTCGTGGCACGGCATGACCGGCGGCGCAGCGTCGGCCACCTACAGCGCGGGCCGCAAGGGCTACGGGCCAGCGGCGGTCGGTTCGTTCGCGATCCCCGCGCCATATCCGTACCGGCCGCGCTTCGAGCGCAACGGCCAGTTCGACTGGCAGGCCGAGCTCGACTACGCCTTCGACCTGATCGACAGGCAGTCCAGCGGCAACCTCGCCGCCTTCATCGCCGAGCCGATCTTGAGTTCAGGTGGCTTGATCGATCTGCCGCTGGGCTATCTGGCCGCGTTGAAGAAGAAGTGCAGCGAGCGCGGCATGCTGCTGATCCTGGACGAAGCGCAGACGGGCGTGGGCCGCACCGGCACGATGCTCGCCTGCGATCGCGACGGCGTGGTGCCCGACATCCTGACGCTCTCGAAGACGCTCGGTGCCGGCTTGCCGCTGGCGGCGGTGTTGACCTCCGAGGCGATCGAAGAAGAGTGCSACCGCCGTGGCTTTCTCTTCTACACGACCCATGTCTCTGATCCGCTGCCGGCCGCCGTTGGCCTGAAGGTGCTGGAGGTGGTGCAACGCGATCGCCTCGTCGAGCGCGCCCGCGTTGCAGGCCAGCGGTTGGAACGTGGCTTGCGCGCGTTGCAGGAGACGGTGGACTGCATCGGCGACGTGCGCGGCCGCGGGCTGCTTCTGGGCATCGAGATCGTCAAGAGCAAGGCCGGCAAGCAGGCCGCACCCGAGCTGGGCGCCGCGATCACGCGCGAGTGCATGAAGCTTGGCCTGAGCATGAACATCGTGAACCTGCCCGGCATGGGTGGCGTCTTCCGCATCGCACCGCCGTTGACGGTGAGCGATGCAGAGATCGACCTGGGCCTGGACTTGCTGAAGCAGGCGATCGAGAACGTCGCGTGACGCATTGACCGGGCCCGCCACGCCGCAGTCTCCCGTAATAGACCGTAATTGCCCGAGTGCGGTCCGTGCAACTAGGCTGTTTGGGCGATGACAACTTTGTCAACGCCAAGCACAACTGCACAGGGAGAATTTCATGAACAAGACGATCGTTTCCGTTCTGCTGGCGCCGGCGCTGTTCACGGCGTCGGTGGCGTACGCAGCTCCGGAATGGACGGAGGCCTGGGTTGCTGGCACCGAGTCCTGTACCCAGGTATGCGGCGCGGTCAGGGCACGCCCGGTCGCGAGCGGTACCTATGCCTTGAATGGCAAGGCCTACAACATTTGCCGGGCGAACCAGAACAACGAGGGCAAGCGAGCCGGCTACAACCTGGAGCCGACGTGGAGCAACGCCTGCGTCGTCGGCTGGGACGGCCAGGAAGTGTTCTCCACGCCGTACGAATGCCTGTGCCAGCGCTAGGGGGAGCCGGTAGGCCCTGAGCGGCGCGTCGAGAAT
>NZ_JBFUGE010000811.1:0-2330 GCF_056403075.1 Ideonella sp. P3_A4
TGCTTATTCGATATCGCTCGCCCTCAAGATTTGCAATCGTCGTTTGGTCTTGCAAGAAGCTCTGCGGGTACTTCGCTCAGGCGGCCGTCTCGTCGTTCTGGAAGCGTCAAACATTCCATGGCGCCCTCTACAAAGGGCCTACCTCGCTTACATGTCAGCCTGCATGCCTGTGCTCGGCTGGCTGGCCACAGGCGGCGACGCATCTGCATACCGCTACCTCTTGCACGGCATACGAGAGTTCCCGTCGGCTGAGCAACTCTCCGCCGAGTTGGAGCAACTGGGCTTTTGCGATGTCAAGTTTGAGCGACAGTCACTCGGCATTGTCGCGATTCACACTGCACGCAAGCCAGCCACCCCCATGTCAAACGCTAGCTGACCATGAACGTCGCTCTGGAGTCCCCCGATCAGCCTGAGGTCGTCGCGCTCATTGCCGAGCTGGACGCCTACCAGGACACGCTCTACCCGCCGGAGAGCAGGCACGCGTTGGATCTTGCTTCGTTGAAGCAGCCCAACGTCGTGTTTGTCGTCGCACGGGATAGCGCGCTTCGCGCACTTGGCTGCGGCGCCCTCGTTATCGGCCCAGAGTTCGGCGAGCTCAAGCGCATGTACGTGAGCCCACAATGTCGCGGCCAAGGGGTCGGCAAGCTCCTCATTGCCTTGCTTGAATCCAAGGCCACCGAGCTCGGCTGCACCTTGCTCAAACTCGAAACCGGGCCCTTTCAGCCCGAGGCACTGGGCTTGTACGAGCGCTGTGGCTATGAACGCCGCGGTCCGTTCGGCAAGTACACCGATGATCCACTGAGCGTCTTCATGCAAAAGCGCCTTCTGCCAGGGTCCGTTGCCACATGAGCACTGCGCTGACTCACAGGCTCGCACGCCCCGAAGACCTGGAGGCGCTGCGGGAGTTGATGAGCGCCGCCATTTCCGAGTTGCAGAAGCCCTTTCTTGACGACCGCCAGATCGCGTCCAGCCGAACCATCATGGGGCTCGACACGCAACTCATCGAAGACCGGACGTACTTCGTCGTCGAATCGGACGGCAAGCTCGCCGGCTGCGGAGGTTGGAGCCGCCGTGCCACGCTCTACGGCAGCGATCAATCACCGGGCCGCAGCCCTGCTCTGCTAAACCCGAAGCTCGACGCAGCACGAGTGCGCGCGATGTACACCCATCCTGATCACACTCGCAGAGGCATCGGTCGCCTGATTCTGGGGCTCTGCGAGGCAGCCGCCAGGAGCGAGGGTTTCAGCACTGTCGAGTTGATGGCCACGATGGCGGGCGAACCGCTCTATCGGGCTTGCGGCTATGAAGCCATCGAGCGCGTTCACGATGATCGGGGCGGGGTTGCCGTGCCCCTACTGCGCATGCGCAAGCCGCTGTAAAGCTCCGAGAGCGCCCTCACCCGGCCTGCGCGGTCTTGGCCCACTTGGCTGCAGCGAGACACCTACACTGATGGCCCAATCACGTTGAGCCTGCTGTATAGCCAGCCGTCATGAGCGAATCTTCATTGTTGTGGGGTGTGCTGTTTGGTGCTGTTGGTCTCGGGTACTTTGTCTACGGGAAGAAGCAGCGAGCTGTCGTGCCATTGATCTGCGGCGTAGCTCTCATGGTGCTTCCATATTTCGTTTCCAACGCCTGGCTGCTCGGCGCCTTGGGTATCGCCATCGCAGCAGTTCCATACTTTGTGAGAGATTGAGCCATGCTCTCCATCCATCTTCGAGACATCAGTTCTGCGGTCACCTCAGCGTGGCAGGCAGCCTTTGCCGATGCGCCAGACGTCGAGGTCAGTTGCGGCGACATCTTTGGCGCCAAGGCAGATGCCATCGTCAGCCCGGCCAACAGCTTTGGCTATATGGACGGTGGGATCGACCTGGTCTATTCGCGGTTCTTTGGCTGGGAGCTTGAGTCACGCCTGAAAGCGCACCTGCTGGAGCACCACTTTGGCGAACTGCCAGTTGGCCAGGCAGTTGTGGTGGCAACGGAGCACGCCGCCATCCCATTTCTCGTGAGTGCGCCAACCATGCGCGTGCCTGCAAGCATCAGCAGGACGGTCAACGTCTATCTGGCGTTTCGCGCTGCGCTCATGGCCGTGATGAAGCACAACGAAGGCGCGTCAACTCCCATAGCTTCGCTGCTTGTTCCCGGCTTGGGAACGGGTGTCGGCGAGGTGCCTCCGGAACGCGCGGCCCGCCAAATGAGGCTGGCCTACAACGCCATCATCCGCGGCGATGGCCTCAAGAGCCGAAACGCGGGTGCCATTTGGGGTGAGCATCAAGAGCTGCTGTCCTGAACGGGTGCTTGCGGCACTGCTACTGGCAGAGCGATCGTTGTCC
>NZ_JBFUGE010000812.1:0-2329 GCF_056403075.1 Ideonella sp. P3_A4
GCGCTCATCTCGTCGGCCGAGGCGCCAGCCTTGCGGCCCAGCGCGGTATGCGCGGCCAGGCAGTACTCGCAGGCATTGCGATCGGCCACCGCCACGGCAATCTGCTCGCCCAGCTTGGCCGGGATCACACCGCTGCCGAGCGCGCCGAACGCGGCCCACATGCTCTTCAGCGCGGCCGGCGAATTGGCCACTGCACGGAACATCGCCGGCGTGCTGCCGAAGGCGGATTGGATTGGCGCGAGCAGCGCGCGGCGATCGGAGCTGGTGGTGGCGGCATCGATGAGTTGAACGCGGGACATGGGGTCTACCTTTGTTGAGAGGTTGGAAGGTGCCAGGGACATCGCCCCAGGCACAGCGCCAGTGTCCCGGCGAGATTGGTACGATAGAGTTCATTTCATCCACGATTCGTACCCAATCGTCCAAATCCATGCCGCCACCGGTCGACCGCCTGTCTGCGCTGCTCGAGCACTTTCGCGTGCGGGCACACCTGTTCCACGCCGGCCCGCTGTGCGGCACCACGCACTTCGCGGCACAGCCCGGGCGCGGTTTCCTGCACGTGCTCAAGCGCGGCGAGATGGCCGTCACCCACCGCACATCGAGTGGCCGGCGCAAGCGCGTGCAGGTGCGTGAACCCAGCCTGTTGTTCTACCCGCGGCCCTGGGCCCACGACTTTCACAACGCGCCGTCGGATGGCTCCGATTTCGCCTGCGCGACGCTCGAGTTCGAGGGCGGCGAGGCCAACCCCTTGGTCCAGGCGCTGCCGCCGGTCGTGCTGCTGCCACTGACGGCAGTGGCGGGCCTGGAGYCGGCGCTGGGCCTGCTGTTCGCCGAGACCGAGCGGCTGCGCTGCGGCTCACGCCTGCTGGCCGACCGCATGTTCGAAGTGGTGTTGATCCAGCTGCTGCGCTGGCTGGTAGACCACCCGGAAGCGGCGGGGGCGCCGTCCGGCTTGATCAACGGTTTGTCCGAGCCACGCCTGGCCCGGCTGCTGGTCGCCCTGCATGAGCGACCGGGTGATGCGTGGAGCCTGGCGGCGATGGCCGAATGCGCGGGCATGTCGCGCAGCGCCTTCGCGGCGCATTTCAAGGCGCTTGTCGGCCAGACACCGGCCGACTACCTCGCACACTGGCGGCTGACGCTGGCTCAGAGCCAGCTGCGCCACGGCCGCGCGATCAAGGCCATTGCGGCCGAGTTGGGTTATGCCAATGCGTCGGCGCTGTCGCGCCTGTTCACGCAAAAGCTGGGGGCTTCACCGCGCCAGTGGCTGGCTGCCCAGTCTGAGTGAAGCACCGAACTCGATGGGATCAGGACCAACCGCGGTGCCAACCGTGATTCGGGTGGCGCCAGCCCCAACCGTAGCGGGCATGGAACTCCCAGTTCCAACCCGGGCCCGGGCTGGCGTAAGTGGGTGCGACGTAAACCGCCGCCGAGGTGTGGCGCGCCGGCGCGACCACGCAGCCCGACGTCAGGGCCAGCAAGACGCTGGCGACGAGGGCGAGAACACTGCTCTTCTTCATATGGCCTCCAAAGGGGACACAACCTCGAACTGAAGCGGCTGCGAGACAGTCGCTGCATGTTCAAGGTAGCTGTCCGCGAGGCTCGCCGACATCAGTGCATCTCGCGATCGAGGGTAGGCACGCTCCTACCCTGGCGGTTCACTTCATGCAGAAGAAATTGAGCTTGTTGCCGTCCAGATCGCGGCAGTAGCCGGCATAAAAGCCTTCGCCGCGCGGGCCGGCCGGGCCTTCGTCGGTCGCGCCGAGCGAGAGCGCCAGCTTGTACAAGGTGTCGACCTTGTCCTTGCTGTCGACCACCAGCGCGACCATCGTGCCGTTGCCGTGCGTCGCGGGCTGCTTGTCGAACGGCTTCATCACGCACAGGCTGGGCCGGGTCATGCTCACGCCCCAGGCGACCCCTTGGTCAGATCCCCACAGGCGCTTGGCCCCCATGGCCCCCAGCAGCTGGTCATAGAACTCGACTGCCCTGGGCAGGTCGTTGGTGCCGAGGGTCACGTATCCGATCATGAAAAGCCTCCTTTTCGGGCGATGGCATCGAAGTTAGGGCCCTAGAGTTTAGGGCGCCGAACTTCGCGCAAGCTGGCACACTGCCGCCCCGCATGAACCTGAAGACCCGCCTCAACCTTGCCCTCGGCGCCTGCGCCGTGTCGGCCGTGCTGTTGGCCGGGCTGTACATGCGCGGCGAACTGCGTGAGCGGGCGCTGGCCGAAGTGCAGCGCGAAGCCGAGCTGCACATGGAAGCGGCCACCGCCTTGCGCAGCTACACCGCCGAGCATGTGCGGCCGCTGCTGAACACCGACCCGGCCCATTTC
>NZ_JBFUGE010000813.1:0-2320 GCF_056403075.1 Ideonella sp. P3_A4
GCGCGACGCTGTGCATAGGCGTCGCCACCCTGGTCCCAGCTGTTGTTGTTGTCTTCGCCGCCGTCGGACGGCCCATACGGCCAGGCCTGGTTGTTGACCTTGCTGTTGTAGGCGTAGAGGTCGCGCAGCGTGAAGCCGTCGTGCGCGACCATGAAGTTGACCGAGTGCCAGGGCTTGCGGCCATCGTCGCCATAAAGGTCTGACGAGCCGGCGAAGCGTGACGCCAGCTCACCGGTGGTCACCACGTCCATGCCGAGCTTGTTCTGTGCCTTGCGCATCGCGTCGCGGAACTTGCCGTTCCACTCGGCCCAGCCGGTCGGGAAGCCGCCGACCTGGTACGAGTTGCCGCCAATCGCCCACGGCTCGGCGATCAGGTCGGGGCCGCTGCCGCCACCGGCCGGCCGCGGCGGCAGCTCGTTGACGATGCGGTTCAGCGCGTTGCCGCTGTCCATCTTGTCGAAGTTGAAGCAGCCGTGCTCGCAGGTGTTGCCCAGCACCGAGGCGAGATCGAAGCGGAAGCCGTCGACACCGAGCGTGTTGCGCCAGTAGGCGAGCGAGTCGACGATCAGGTTCTGCGCGGTCGGGTTGTGGGTGTTGTAGTTGCCGCCAACGCCGGTGTTGTCCCACGAGTACTGGAAGTTGCTCGTTAGCGAGTAGTAGGTCGGGTTGTCGAGCCCGCGGAAGGACTGCACGTTGTAGACCGTCAACCCGTCGGTGCCGCCCCATGCGCCGCCCTCGCCGGTGTGGTTGTAGACCACGTCGATGTAGACCTTGATGCCGGCGTCGTGGAAGGCCTTGACCATGGCCTTGAACTCGCGCGTTGGGCCGCCGGCGGTCTTGTCGCTCGAATAGCGGCGATCCGGCGCAAAGAAAGCCAGCGTCGAGTAGCCCCAGTAGTTGTCGCCGTCGGCGCTGTTGGGGTCGACGTCGTTGGTGTCGTTCTGCGTTTCCTGCACCGGCAGGAACTCGACCGCGGTGATGCCCAGCCCGGCCAGATACGAAGCCTTGGCCGCTGCGCCGGCGTAAGTGCCGCGCAGTGCCGAGGCGACGCTGCTGTCGTTCTTGGTCAGGCCGCGCACATGGACCTCGTAGACCACGTCGTCTTTGAAGGCGCGCGTCGGCTTGGTGCCGGTGGACTGCGTGTCGGCCGCCAGCACCAAACCTTTGGGCGCGCAGGCGCCGCTGTCCTTGTTGCGGTGCGTCGCACCCGAGGCGTAGAGCGTGCCGTCTGCGCAGCTGGGCGTGACCATGTCCTGGCTGACTTCGCGGGCGTACGGGTCGAGCAGCAGCTTGTTCGGGTTGAAGCGGTTGCCGCTGCCGTCGACGTCGTTCAAGAAGCCGGTGCCGCTGCCCTTGACCCAGCCGCTGTTGTAGGGCCAGTTCGGGCCCCAGGCGCGGTAGCCGTAGTAGACCGGGCCGGTGATGCCGTAGGTGGTTTGCAAGGTAGCGACCGACACCGTCTTGGACCAGACGTTGGTCCCGGCATCCTTGGTCATCACGTACTTGACCTTCTCTTGCGCGCCCGAAGCCGTCTTGTAGATCCAGACCTCGATGCGCGTGGCGCGCGACGAGTAGACGCGGAAGTTGATGTTGGCTTGGGCACCGTCATAGCGGCCACCCAAGGTCAACGCGTCGATCGCGGCAGCCGCGGGGCCGGCCCACAGGCCCGCCGCCAACCCCAACACCGTCACGCAGGCGGCACCCCAGCGCCGCCACCCTCGCCCACTGCTTCCCAACTTCATGCTGGACCTCGCCGACTCGGACGTGCGCCGACCAAGAGCTGCCCCAAGTTGCGGCACGGGCGCACGCGATGAAGGCATCGCGAGCCGCAGGCAGGTAGTAAAACTAGCGGCGAATCGTAGTGAGCACCTGATCAGTGCACAACCCGTTCGCCGTCCAGAGTTACCCGCTCTAGCGCTAACCCGCAGGCATCAATCATCGGATTGAGCCATTGGCTGTAGTTTTCATGTAGTCAAAGTACGGACCACCCATACCACAGCGGCAGCTTGTCAGGCGCGGCTCGACAGCGCTTCCCAGCGCTCCATCAACCCCATCAACTCTTCGTCGATCGCCGCGTGGCGGCCGGTGACCTCGGCGATGCGCTGCGGCGTTTCGGTGTACAGCGCGGTCCCGCCGATTTCGGCACTCAGCCGGGCTTGCTCGGCTTCCAGCGCCTCGATGCGCGCGGGCAGCTCGGCCAGCTCGCGCTGCTCCTTGTAGCTGAGCTTGCGCTTCGCGGCGGCAGCTGGCGCGGCAGCCCCGACCGCAGCGCGAGCCGGCGGCGGCGGTGCGGCAGCGCGGGCCGCAGCTTCGGCAATGG
>NZ_JBFUGE010000814.1:0-2317 GCF_056403075.1 Ideonella sp. P3_A4
GTACAACAACGTGCCGAACGCGCAAGGCGTGAAGCAGCCGCTGTGCTCGCGCTGCGGCGACTGCGTCACCGGCTGCCGCACCGGCGCGAAGAACACGCTGGACGTCAATTACCTGCCGCTGGCCCGCACCGGCGGCGCGGAGATCTTCASCCGCGTTGAGGTCGACTGGCTCGAGCACCTGCCCGACGGCCGTTGGCGCATTCACACCATCACCCGGCCAGACGGCATCACCCCAGTGCATGGCGAGGTGATCGCCGGCAGCGTGGTGCTGGCCGCGGGCACGCTGGGCAGCACGCAGGTGCTGCTGCGCTCGCGTGCGCAAGGGCTGGCCTTGTCGCCAACGCTCGGCACTCGCTTCTCAGGCAACGGTGACCTGATCGCGCTGGGCTACAACACCAGCGTGCAGACCAACGTGATGGGCTTCGGCACCGGCACACCACTGTCCGGCGAAGCGCAGGTCGGCCCGACGATCACGATTGCGGCCGACTACCGCGCGCAGCAGCCGTTGGCGCAGCGCTACCTGATCGAAGATGCCGCGGTGCCGCGCGCGTTGGTCGACGCGGTGCGGCTGGCGCTGCCTTTGTCGGCTGGCATCTTCACCGACTTTCCCGCCGCGCAGCGCGTGGCGCGCGACCTGCTGTACAGCCGCACCGACGGCGCGCTGAACCACAGCATGGTCTACCTCGGCATCGGGCACGACAGCGCCAGCGGCCGCATCCAGCTGGACGCCTGGGGCAACGCGCAGGTGGTGTGGCCCAACGTGATGCAGGAGCCGTTCGTCGCGCGGTTGAAGGCCGAGATGGAGCGGCACGCGCTGGTGTTCGGTGGGCGCTATGTCGACTACCCGCGCACGAGCCCGATCTTCGGCGGCGCGTTGACCAGCGTGCACCCGCTGGGTGGCTGCCCGATGGGCGAGCAGGTGGACAGCGGGGTGGTCAATGCGGATGGCCAGGTGTTCGATGCGCGCGCCGGTGGTGCGGCCGTCTATTCAAACTTGCGCGTGGTCGATGGCTCGATCGCCCCGGCATCCATCGGCGTCAACCCGCTGCTGACGATTGCCGCGCTGGCCGAGCGTGCGGCCGAACACTTCGCTTGAGGTTGCTGCAATGAAAAGACTGCTTGCCTTCGTGCTGTTGACACTGCTGGCGTTGACGTCGACAGCGGCCTCGGCCGCCCGCGGCCTGAAGTTCGCCGAAGAGATGCGCGGCTATGCGTACTGGGATGGCGAGTACCGCAACGCCAGTGTGTCGCTGAAGGTAACGATCCAGGACATCGACAAGTGGAGCGTCGACCCTAACTACCCGGCCACCGTGACCGGCACGCTGTTCATGGACCGCGTGCCGGCCCAGCCGATCAGCGGCACGCTGCAGATCCTGGCGCCGGCACCGAACGACGACGGCCGCTTGCTGACCTATCGTTTCACCAGCGCCACACTGCAGTTCAACGGCATCAAGCATGTGCGAGACTCGGCCGGCGCCGAAGTGTTCGACGACATGACGACCTTGCACGGCATGTTCCAGCCCAAGGGCCAGACACCGCCGTCCATCACCGAGCTGCTGTACCAGGCTTTGTGGACGTCAGAACTGCACTTCGAGTGGTGGGACCCAACGACAGTCTGGAACTTCACGATGTCGTTCCAGACGATCAACACCCCTTGGTACGAGGTGCTGGAAGTGGAAGCCATCTTCGTCGTGACCGTGTTCGGCGCGCTCGCCCACACGCTGTTTCCCTGGTTGTGTTGACGACGGCRCATGCTGAGCCGCTCGTGGCAACCCCAGGCACCCAGCGTATCCGTCTCGTATGAGCGTTCGCTGAAGGCCTACTTGCGCACGCGCGGCCTGCCCCCGCCGCGCATGGAGCGCGAAGGCTGCGCTTGCCCGGCATCACGAGTGGATGGGCGCGCCTTCGGGCACACGCTGGCGCGTGGTGGCCATGTGTTGGGCGATGCGACCACCGGCCTGGCCTTCGGGCTGTGCGTGGGCGGCGCGGGCTTCGGCCTGCTGGGCGTGGCGGCAGCCACGGCACCGACGCTGCGTGACTCGGTGCGCCAGCTGCAACGCTTCGAATCACTGACCAGCACGCTCGGTCACATGAGCGTGCACCACCACGGCCGCCACCAGGTCTCTCTCTGCTGGCAACCAGCCGAGGCCGAGACGCCGCCCGCGGTGGCCGAGGCCATCATCGCCGGCTGGGTCTCGTTCGGCCGCTACCTGCTCGATGAACGGGTCGACGTGATCGGCGTCAGCTTCATGCACCGTGCGCCAGCCTCGTTGTCGGCCTATGAGGCGGCACTGGACTGCCCGGTGCGGTTCGGCGC
>NZ_JBFUGE010000815.1:0-2297 GCF_056403075.1 Ideonella sp. P3_A4
CCGCGAGCGTGGGCCGGAGAACGGGGCACCGCCGCCGCCCTGCCGCCGCAACCTCGGCAGGGCAGCGTTTCAGTTCAACCCAACGTCACCTCGGCGTTGACCGCACCAGCGCGTCCGGCGTGGGCCTTCAGCTGCAGCACGGTGCCGACCGGCGCACGGACGATCCATTCGGCGTGCGCCTTGTCGGCCGTCACGTCGCGCTCGGGAATGAAAGCCTGCAGCGAGTTCTTCGGCGCATGGCCTTCGAGCTGCGGGCCCTCGATGCGCGGCTTGCCGTTGACTAGCGAGGCACCGGCCGGCAACCCGATCTCGAACACGCAGGCCCGCGCGACCTTGCGCTCGAGTGCCCGCTTGGTGACATAACTCGGTAAGTAGCCGGTATTGGCGACGACGAACTTGACACGCCAAGTGTCGGGGCCGAGTGCGTCGACGCTGGTCGACACGGTGTTCAGCTTCGGCAACGTCAGGCCCAGCTGCGTCAGCCACGCCGGGAAGCGCGCGGCCTCGCGCTCACGGTATTTCGGCGGCGGGTTGCGCCAGTAGTTCATGCGGTCCCAGCCACCGATCTCGACCGCGCCGAGCTGCGGGTGGTTGAACGGGCGCCAGTCGTTGTGGGCCTTGCCCTCGCAGTGCTCGTCGCTCCACTTCAGCAGCTTCAGGTCATCTTCGGGCGGGTGGTCGCGGTACCAGTGGATCCAGTCGTAGTCGGTGATGCCGGCCTCCTTGTTGGGAGCCCAGATCTCGACCGTCCAGAACAGCGCCCCGAGGTGCTCGTAGACCCAGTCCTGCGTGCCGGTGATGATTTCCTTCGGGTGGTACTTGAAGTCGTGCCAGATGCTGATCGCGGGGTAGCCGGTCAGCTTGGCACCGATGTCCGACAGCCGCTTGTAGATCCACAGATCCTCGGGCGTCATGTCGTCGTCGCTCTGCGTGCCCATCGGCCGCAGGATCACGCCCGAGTGGGTGTGGAAGCTGACGGCGGCGCCGATGTTCGGGTGCTTGACCATGAAGTCGACCATCGCCCGCACCTCGGGCTCGCTGGTCGGGTAGGGGCCGGCGCCAAGCTGCTCGAACTCCTGCCGCCAGTAGGCGGGGAAGTTGCGGTTCAGGTCCAGCCCTTCGCGGTCGCGGTTGACACGGATCGTCGTGCCGTCGAAGTTCTCCAGCAGGCCTTCGGGCATCACGCGGTAGTACGTGCCGCCGAACTCACCCGGCTCGCGCGGGATCAGCAGCCGCGGCTCGTCAGGGTGGACCTTCCAGCTGCCGTTCGGGTCTTTCACCCGCATCTGCAGGATGCGGCCGTCGCCGTCGATGTCCTGTGTCGTCAGGCCGTCGACATGCGGCTCATCGAAGGGGTAAGGGCGCGTTGCCGAGCGGATGTGGCGCGGCGTGTCGGCGAGCGCCAGCTCGGCGCCGTCGGGGTTCAGCCGCGGGCAAAGGTAGACGACGCGGCTGTCGAGCAGCTCGGTGACCTTGGCGTCGCTGCCATAGGAACTTGCCAGTTGGTGCAGCCAGTACAGGCACGCGGTGCTGGCAGTCAACTCGGCGGCATGAATGTTGCCGTCGATCCAGAGCGCGGGCTTGTCAGTGTCGGGCCCGGTGGCGCGGTTGGTGATCACCAGCAACCAGATCTCGCGGCCCTCGTGGCTCAGGCCCATCGAGCGGCGCTCGATCAGGTCGGGCAGCGCGGCGGCGTAGTCGGCCAGCAGCTGGCTCAGTTCCGGGTGGCGGTAGAAGCGGTCGAACTGCGGGGTGGGCAGGGGTACAGCGGACATGGCGAGCGGGCCTGCTCGTGGCAGGCCGGGGGACTGCGGTGAGCACCAGTGTCGCATCGGCCGCGTCGGCGCCGCCGGCGCGGGGCTACTGGCCCTTGAACAACCCTTGAAAGTGCCTCGACACCGGCAAGCGCTCGTTGCGGCCGCGCAGCGTCAGCACCATCGTGCCTTCGTCGATGCGCAGCGCGCTGGCGATGTGGCGGTGGTTGACGATCACCGAGCGGTGAACCTGCCAGAACTGGTCGGCGTCGAGCTGGGCCAAAAGCTCTTTCAGCGGCGTGCGGATCAGCGCTTCGGCCGGGCCGGCCTCGTCGTCGTAGACCACCCGGGTGTAGCGTGCGTCGGACTCGAAGTAGACGACCTGCTCGACGCGAATCAGCTTCACCTCCTTGCCGACGCTGGCCTGGATCACCGCCGGTGGCGCCGGCTTGCGCAGCTGGCCACTCAGCTGCGAGAGCAGCGCCGACAGGTCCGGCGCGGCCGGCCGGTCCAGCCGCGTCTGCACACGCTGCAGCGCCTGGC
>NZ_JBFUGE010000816.1:0-2293 GCF_056403075.1 Ideonella sp. P3_A4
GCCGCGAGCGCGACCGGTCAAGCCGCCTGCGTTGGCCGTCCCCGGCCCGGTCTGCGGCACTTGTGGCGTCGACACGGCGTTGGCCGCGCTGCTGGTCGGCGTATGCACCGGCGTCGACTGGGTTTGAGATCCGACTCGCAACGGGTCCATGGCGCCTTCGATCTGACACGCGGGGTGATCCGAACGGCTCATTGGGCGGCGCGAGATGCGACAGCAGAAGCGGTGAGGCGAAGCGCCTTCGCATTCAGCGAAGTCCAGAACAAACGCCTGCGCCACGATCGTGATGACGGCCGCGTTGCACCGGGCAACGCCAACGCGCCGACGATCACGATGGGGACCGGGCGGCGGAGTTGGTGAAGGCAGCGGCGTAAAGGGTTCTTCGCAGGTCTTGCTCGACCTCGGCCCATCGCGCCGCGAGGCGGCTGGGTGGGCCCGCGGCGCAGTTCGTCGCGGCAGGCTCGCGGGGCCGTCGGCATGCAGCGACAGTCCAGGCCTTCGCAACATGCTGTCCTCCATCGCAACGGCGGCTCGATGAGCTGGCGGGCCAAGTGGCGGCGAAGTAGCACCGCACTGGCACAGTCACCGAACAAAGCGCACCCGCCGCATCGCCCAGGGCGCGTCCAATCCTCCTTTTGCAAAACAACTCCATCCATCATGCAGCTGTCGTCGATTTCAACGTTCGCGGGCGTATTGCTCGCAGCACTTGTTGGTACCGCCCATGCCGCCGCACCGGCGCCCTTGCATACCGAGCTGACGCTGACCCATATCACCGCCGACAGGTGGCGTGCCGACTACGTGTTTGCCGAGCCGGTCACCGCCATTGAACTGGGCGCGCAAGTCGGCCCTTACCGCAAGCAGGCTTGGCGCCCGCTGACACCGGGGGTGGAGCTGATCGCCCATGAAGACAACGAAGGCATGCGCAGTGCCGCGCCGCTGACCAAACTGAGTCTGGAGATCAGCGCCTACGGTGGTTTTACCGAGGGGCAGTATTCGCCGATCGACCGCTTTTCCGACGGCGGTTGGGACTTCTATGTGGGCTTCCTGTACGGCGGGCTGACACAGGGCGGGCGCGAGCGCACCATGGACGTCGCGCTGCACCTGAACGGCCTGGCCGGCGAAACGGTGATCGCGCCCAGCAAGCCGGGCACCGAACTGATGGGTTATGCCTACTTCGGGCCGAGCAAACCGGTTCGCATGGGCGGCGTGAACGTCATCATCGACCCGACAACACCGGCCTGGCTGCGCGAAACGCTGGAGCAGACCACCGCCAAAGTGTCGGCGTTCTACGAGCAGGCGTTCCAGCGGAAACTGATCGATACGCCCCTGGTGGCGGTGGCCATGGTCGGATTCGACGGCCCGCCCAAAAGCTTCAACGTCAAGGGCGGCGTCGCCGGTGGTGGCCTCGCCTACCGCCTGCAAGGAAGCGGCCTGGTCGATGATCATCCCAAGAAGCGCAGCTATATCGCGCGCCTGGTGGCGCATGAAATGGCGCACTTGTGGCAGGCCAATCTGACGCGCGGCGGCATCGGTGAAGACAGCGCCTGGATCCACGAAGGGGGCGCGGAGGCGATGATGTTGGTGGCCCTGCGCGCGACCGGCATCCTCACTGACGAAGAGAGCGACCAGCACGCGCAAGCGCTGCTGAAAGAATGCGATCAACTCAATGGCGACGTGACCGTCTATCGCGGCCTCTACGCCTGCGGCTTCAAGCGCTTCCACGGCTATGCGATAGCCCCGGTGCCCCTGTGGCGCGCCATGATGGCCAGCAGTGAAGGCAGCGGTGAGTTCTATTCAGAACCGATGATCCAGGCCATTCTCAAAGGGGCGCAGAAGCAGCAGTAGTCACGCACTTACACTGATGCTCAACTCACATTGGGCACAGCACATGTCACGCGACCAACCCATCGCCTCTGAGAACGCTGCCGAGTTTGCTTGGCAGAGCGATGATGTCTTCGGTCGAATTGCATCTCGCTACGACACGCTTTGCGATGTCTTCAGCTTTGGCCTGCATCGCCTGTGGAAGCGCAAGGTCGCTCGCGCGATTGCGCGCGAACCCTGGACGTCCTTGCTGGATGGTGCGACAGGCACGGGTGACATCATCCTTCGCGTTCTGGCGCATCAAGAAGCTGCAGGTAGAACCGTCGTTGCATCCGACGTCAGCGAGTCGATGCTCGCCATTGCGCAGCGCCGCCTGGCTCGCTACGGCACACAGGTTGGACTCAATCGGTTGAACGCCGAGTCGATGCCTTCCGTTTCCAGCGCGAGCGTCGATGCTTATTCGATATCGCTCGCC
>NZ_JBFUGE010000817.1:0-736 GCF_056403075.1 Ideonella sp. P3_A4
TAGAGAGAGGCGGCCAGCAGCTCGGTGATGCAGGGCGCGATCGTCATCGGCCCTGCGTTCGGTGGTGCGATCTATGCCTGGGCCTCGGTGGCCGGCGGCGGCCACCTCGGTGCGGCGCCCGGCGCCGTCGGCGTCTACATCGTGTCCTTGCTGATGTTGATGGTCTCGATGATGGCAGTGGCCCTGCTGCGCTACCGCACCCGCTTCGAACGCACGGCCGCTGCCAGTTGGGACAGCGTGACCGCCGGCCTGCGCTTCATCTGGCAGCGGCCGGTGATGCTGGGCGCGATCTCTCTCGACTTGTTTGCGGTGCTGCTGGGCGGCGCGACTGCGCTGTTGCCGATCTTTGCGCGCGACATCTTGCAGACAGGCCCGCAGGGGCTGGGCCTGCTGCGTGCGGCGCCGGCCGTCGGCGCGGTCGTGGTCGGCTTCTGGCTGGCCCGCCGCGGCATCGAGCGCCATGCCGGCGCTTGGCTGCTGGGCGCGGTGGCGGTCTTTGGCGCAGCCACCGTGGGTTTCGGTCTCGCGCGAACGATGCCGCTGGCGTTGGTGATGCTGGCCATCTCCGGCGCGGCCGACATGTTCAGCGTCGTCATCCGCCAATCGCTGGTGCAACTGGAAACGCCTGAAGACATGCGTGGTCGCGTCGGCGCGGTCAACTCGGTCTTCATCGGCGCCAGCAATCAACTGGGCGAGTTCGAATCAGGCGCCACCGCGGCGCTGCTTGGGCCCGTCK
>NZ_JBFUGE010000818.1:0-2281 GCF_056403075.1 Ideonella sp. P3_A4
GCGTTGCCGCGGCCCTGTATTTCAAGCAACCGGTTGCGTCCAGCAATGTTTCATCGCAAGCTGCGCAGCCTCGAACAGTACAACCCGGCCGGCGTGCCGCTCGCACTCGTTCGAGCGTAGACGGTGCCAAGCCTTTGTTCATCCACACAGGAGATTTCAATGAGCATGATCAACAAGACCACCAAGTCCGGCCTCGCCATCGCMGCTGCCGCCGCCGCGCTGTTCGCGCTGGGCACCGCCCCGATGGCCCAGGCAGCCGAAGAAGCCACCGTCAAGTGYTCRGGCGTCAACAGCTGCAAGGGCASYTCGGARTGCAAGACCGCCAAGAGCGARTGCAAGGGCCASAACAGCTGCAAGGGCSAAGGCTGGGTCASCAAGAAGWCSGCCGAAGAGTGCACCAAGGMMGGCGGCAAGGTCGTCAAGGGTTGACCCCCACGGCCCCTTCCGGGGCCTGCCCCCCGAGGGGGCTCGCGCAGCGGACTGGCAAAGCCAGATCCGCGCACGCCACTCGAAAGCGGCGACTCCTGCGGAGCGCCGCGTGAATATCCAATGTCTGAATTGAAGGGCTTCGGCCTCGGCCTGCGGACTGATCACTACGCGGACTTTCGCGCCACGCCGGCGCCGAAGCTCGGGGTCGAKTGGCTCGAGGTCATCAGCGAGAACTACATGGTGCCCGGCGGCAAGCCGCTGGCGCATCTCGATGCGATCCGCCGCGATGTGCCGATGGTGATGCACGGCGTGTCGCTGTCGATCGGCAGCGCAGATCCGCTGGATCTGGGTTACCTCCGCGAGCTGCGCGCCCTGGCCGATCGCATCGAGCCAGCCTGGATTTCAGATCACCTGTGCTGGACCGGCGTCGATCAGCACAACCTGCACGACCTGCTGCCGCTGCCCTACACCGAGGCCGCCCTGCGCCACGTCGTCGACCGGGTGCTGCAGGTGCAAGACGCGCTTGGCCGACGGCTGCTGCTGGAGAACGTCTCCAGCTATGTGACCTGGTCGGCCGACGAGATGAGCGAGTGGCAGTTCATTGCCGAGTTGGCCCAGCGCGCTGACTGCGAGCTGCTGCTGGATGTCAACAACGTCTATGTCAGCGCCACCAACCACGGCTTCGATCCGCGCGCGTTCATCGACGCGATGCCCGCCAATCGCGTGCGCCAGATCCACCTGGCTGGCCACGAGACGGGTGAAGATGGCTTCCTGATCGACACCCACGACCATCCCGTCTGCGAAGCGGTGTGGGACCTGTACCGCCACACGATCGCGCGCTTCGGCCCGTTGCCGACGATGATCGAGCGCGACGACCACATCCCGCCGCTGGCCGAACTGATTAATGAGCTGGGGCGTGCGCGGCAAGAAGCTGCGAAAGCATTGGCCGCTCACAAAACGTCGGAGCTGGCGGCATGAACACAGCACTGACAAACGAACTGCTGGACCAGCAACGCGCCTTCGCGGCCCTGCTGCTGGCCGACGAAGCGCCGGAGACCACGCCGCTGCGAGCGGTGAAAGGCGAGCCGCCGCGCGTCGGCGTCTACCACCACGCCTACCGTGCCCGCCTGATCGAAGCGCTGCGCAGCAACCTGCCGGTGTTGCACCGTGTGTTGGGCGACGACGGTTTTGCCGAGTTGGCGTTGGCCTACCTGGCGGACCAACCTTCGCGCAAGCCTTCGATCCGCTGGTTCGGCGATGGTCTGCAAGCCTGGCTGGTCAACCACCCCGATACCCTGCCCCACCCTGCGTTGGTCGACCTGGCCGCGATGGAGTGGGCGCTGGGCTGCAGCTTCGATGCAGCCGACGCGACGCCGCTGGCATTCGCGGATCTGGCCGCGATGCCACCTGAGCAGTGGCCTGAAGCGAGCTTCGCTGCCCACCCTTCTGTCCACCTGCTGACGCTGCAGTGGGCTGTCGAGCCGATCTGGCAGACGTTGACGCAGGACGAAGAGGCCACCACCGACGAGCCCGAGGCGCTCGACCATCGCTTGCTGATCTGGCGCCAGGGTCTGGAAACGCGCTGGCGCTCACTGCAGCCCGGCGAAGCGGAGGTGCTTGTGGCTTGTTTGGCCGGCGAGCCTTTTGCAGCGTTGTGTGAGATGGCAGTCGACACGCAAGGTGACAACGCGCCGGCATGGGTGGCGAGCGCGCTGCGACGTTGGGTCGACGACGGGCTGCTGGTGTCGCGCTGAGTTTCTTGTGGGCCGCTTGCCACGGCGGTGGCGGCAGGGCGACGGCGGTGCCCCCGTTCTACGGCCGCTCGCGGGCGGCCCGATTGGGTATGCCGACC
>NZ_JBFUGE010000819.1:0-2281 GCF_056403075.1 Ideonella sp. P3_A4
GCCTTTTCGATTGCGATTTCGGCTTCGCGCTCGGCCGCCGTGGGCTCGGGCGGGGTCACGGCCTTGGGTGGCGGTGGTGGTGCGACCTCGGGCTCGGGCTCTGGTTGAGCGCGTGGCGCGGCGATCTCGGGCACCGCAGCCCACAGCTCAGCTTCGACGCCGGCCGGGTCTTCGGTGTGCCATTGCACGCCGAGCGTCAACGCGATGATCAGGCCAGCATGCGCCACCAGCGAAAGCATGGCGCCCAGCCGCGGGTTGTCGGCGCTGGGCGGGCGCAGCGCGTCGCGCGGAATCGTCAGCGACTTCAGCGGATGCATCGGATCGAACGACGAGGTGGCGCTCACGGTGGCCTCAGCCAATTCAGAGCCGCTTCAAGGCGGCTGAGAGCCCCGTTGCGGGGCAGAGACACAGCGTGGTGAGGGCCGACAACGTTCAGCCCCCTTGCTTGACCGACAGGCCCACGCGTTGCACGCCGGCGCGCTGCAGCGCGTCCATCACCTTGACCACGCTCTCGTACTTCACCTGCTTGTCGGCCGAGATGACCACCGGCACGTCGGCCTGGCCTTTTTGAGCTTCCCGCACGCGCGACACAAGCTGCGGCAGCGCCACGGCGGCGGGGTCGCCCTTGTCGACCTTGAGCTTGAGCTTCTCGTCCAGCCCGACGACGATCTCGATCACGCTTTGCGGCCGCTGTTTGGCGCGGCCGACGCTGGGCAGGTCGACCACCCCGGTGGTGATCAGCGGCGCGCTGACCATGAAGATGATCAGCAGCACCAGCATCACGTCGATGAACGGCACCATGTTGATCTCGTTCATCGTGCGGCGGCGGCGCACCACCGGGCCGCCGCGGGCCATCACTCCAGCCATCTGTGCTGCTCCCGGCGCTCTAGCGCGTCGACGGCGCCGCGGTGGGCGTGCCGACGTTGCGCTGCAGGATGTTCGAGAACTCTTCGGTGAAGCTCTCGAGCTGAATCGCGATGCGGTCGATGTCGCGCGCGAAGCGGTTGTAGCCGATCACCGCGGGGATCGCGGCGAACAAACCGATGGCCGTGGCCACCAGCGATTCGGCAATGCCGGGCGCCACGGTGGCCAGCGTCACCTGCTGCAGGTTCGACAGGCCGACGAAGGCGTGCATGATCCCCCACACGGTGCCGAACAAGCCGACATACGGGCTGACCGAGCCGACCGTGCCGAGAAAGCCCAGGTTGCCCTCGATGGAGTCGAGTTCGCGGTGCAGGCTGGCGCGCATCGCCCGGCGAGCGCCGTCGAGCTGCGCACCGGTATCGAGCCGGCGCTCGCGCAGTTTCAGGAACTCGCGCATGCCGCTGGCGAACAGGCGCTCCATCGGTGCGGTGTCGGCGCTGTTGCTGGCGCTCTGGTATAGGTCGTTCAGGTTCTTGCCCGACCAGAATTCCTGCTCGAACTGGTCATTGCGGCCGCGCACACGGGCCAGCCCGACGAGCTTGGCGAAGATCACCGACCAGCTGGCCAGTGAGACCAGCAGCAGACCGACAATCACCAGCTGCACCACCCAGCTGGCGCCCATGACGAGAGAAACGATGGAAAGATCCTGGTTCATGGGGTGAGGCTGTCGAGAATGTCGGTCGGAATGCGGCAGGGACGGAAGGTTCCTCGGTCGACGCAGGCGATGCTGATCTCGCCTTCGCACAACAACTGTTCGCCGCACAACGCCTGTTGGGCGACGACCATGCGGGCGCGGCCGATCTGGGCCGGGTCCACTGTGATGGTCAACAGGTCATCCAGTCGTGCCGGGCGCAGGTAACGAATGCGTGCGTCGGTGACGACGAACATCGCGCCGCTTGTCTCCACCATGGCCTGTTGGCCGTGGCCGGCGCCGCGCAGCCATTCGGTACGCGCACGCTCGAAGAACTTCAGGTAGTTGGCGTAGAAGACGACGCCGCCAGCGTCGGTGTCTTCCCAGTAGACGCGCAGCGGGAGGGTGAAGCGCACGGCGCGAGGCAAGCTCATGACAACAAGCCGGCGATGATACGCGACCGCTTGCGAGCGCCTCCCGGCGGGCCGCCGCAAGGCTCAGGGCTTGGCTCTAGAACTTGGAGTGTTCGTAGACCGGGCCCCAGACCGGGTGGCCGGCTTCTGCCTTGCTCAGGCTGAAGTTGGGATCAGCGGCCCGGGCTGCCTTGAAGGCCGAGCTGCACTCACCGGTGCGACCGCTGGCGCAATAGATGAAGGCGAGCGTCTTGTAAGCGGACGCTCGGTCCTTGGGCGTCTTCAGCTGCAGGCGCAAGGCCTCGTTCAGCGC
>NZ_JBFUGE010000820.1:0-2262 GCF_056403075.1 Ideonella sp. P3_A4
GTCGTCATGCTTCCGCAGACGCCACGGAGCGGGGCAGAGCACGTGGCCCGCGACATTCTCAATGCTATCGAAGCGCTGGGCACCGTGCACGAGACGTCGCCGACAGCCGGCCACGTCACCGTGAGCATCGGCATCGGCTGCTACGACGACGACAGCGTGTGCTGGGTACCGCCGACGGCCGATTCGCGCTTCAGAAACGACATGGACGCGCACTGCGCTGCGAAGGATCTGATCCAGTGCGCCGACAAGGCTTTATACGGCGCCAAGCGTGGCGGCCGGGCCCACGCCCGGCTGCTGGACATCGCCGACGTCGATGTGCCGCTGGTGGCCCGCAGGGTCGGGCCCTCCATCCGCCAGACGCCACCGAAGAGTGGGACGCCTGCGTGAAATGCTCTCCGACCGAGGCTGACCATGACCAAGAGAATCCGCCACCCCGTTCTTCCTGGCCCCGAGGTCGGCTCGAAGGAGTCCATCACCGAAGCACGTCGCCAGGAGGCCCTGCTGAAAACCGGCGCCTTGCAGAGCGCGATTTTCAACAGCGCCAACTTCTCGAGCATCGCCACCGATGCGAAGGGCGTGATCCAGATCTTCAACGTCGGCGCCGAACGCATGCTGGGTTATGTGGCCGCCGACGTGGTGAACAAGATCACCCCGGCCGACATTTCCGACCCTCAGGAAGTGATTGCACGCGCGAAGGAACTCAGCGTCGAACTCGACACCCCCATCGCACCGGGCTTCGAAGCCCTGGTGTTCAAGGCCTCGCGCGGCATCGAGGACATGTACGAGCTGACCTACATCAGAAAGGATGGCAGCCGGTTTCCGGCGGTCGTTTCGGTCACCGCCCTGCGCGACGCGCAGGACACCATCATCGGCTACCTGCTGATCGGCACCGACAACACGGCCCGCAAACGCGCCGAAGAGGCCTTGCTCAAAGCCGGCGCCTTGCAGAGCGCCATCTTCAACAGCGCCAACTTCTCGAGCATCGCCACTGATGCGAAGGGCGTGATCCAGATCTTCAACGTCGGCGCCGAAAGGATGATGGGCTACACCGCCGCTGAGGTGACGAACAAGATCACGCCGGCCGACCTGCATGACCCCCAGGAAGTGATCGCGCGCGCGCAGGCGCTGAGCGCGGAATTCGGCGTCCTGATCACACCGGGCTTCGAGGCATTGGCGTTCAAGGCTTCGCGTGGGATCGAAGACATCTACGAACTCACCAAGGTCCGCAAGGATGGAAGCCGCTTCCCGGCGGTCGTGTCGGTGACGGCCCTGCGCGACCCGCAGGACGCCATCATCGGCTAYCTGTTGATCGGCACCGACAACACGGTACGCCAGCAGATCGAAGAGGAACGCAAGAAGCTCGACCAACGCCTGCGCGATCAGCACTTCTATACGCGGTCCTTGATCGAATCCAATGTCGATGCGCTGATGGCGACCGACCCGGGCGGCATCATCACCGACGCCAACAAGCAGACGGAGGCGCTCACCGGTTGCACGCGAGACGAACTGATCGGCGCACCGTTCAAGAACTACTTCACAGACCCGGAGCGGGYCGAGGCGGCCATCAGGCTGGTGCTGACCCAACAGAAGGTCACCAATTACGAATTGACCGCGCGCGACCGGGACGGCAAGGAAACCGTGGTGTCGTACAACGCGACCACCTTCTACGACCGCGACCGCAGACTGCAGGGCGTCTTTGCGGCTGCGCGCGACATCACCGAGCGCAAGCAATACGAAGAGTCGCTGCGCGAAGCCACGCACAAGGCCGAGCAGGCGAACCGCGCCAAGAGCGAATTCCTCGCCAACATGAGCCATGAGATCCGTACACCCATGAACGCGGTGATCGGCCTGTCCTACCTTCTCGGGCAGACAGCCTTGAACGACGAGCAACGGGCCTTCCTGGCCAAGGTCAAGCTGGCGAGCAAGTCGCTGCTGGTGGTGCTCAACAATGTGCTCGACCTTTCGAAGATCGAGGCGGGCGAGTTGATCGTCGAACGCACCGCCTTCAGCCTGCGCAGCCTGCTGAAGGAACTGGGTGAGGTCATTTCGGTGCAGGCCGATGCCAAGGGCGTGAGTTTCGAGATCGACGCGCCCAGTGCCTTGCCGGCCGCAGTGGAAGGCGACGCCGTGCGCCTCGGCCAGATCCTCACCAACCTGCTGTCGAACGCCGTCAAGTTCACCGARCACGGCGGTGTCAAGTTGTGCGTGAGCCAACTCGAGTCGACCAGGGACCGCGTGACGCTGTGCTTCGCATTGCAGGAC
>NZ_JBFUGE010000821.1:0-2261 GCF_056403075.1 Ideonella sp. P3_A4
GTCCGGGCCATCACCGAAACCGATGTTCTTCGTCGTCTTGCCGTCGAAGAGGAAGGCGCGTTGGAAATAGGCATAGGGCGAAGTGCCGACCACGTTGCCGGCATCGTCGATGCCATTGACATAGATGCCGCTGTGGTGCTGGCTGTTGGGAAGCGGCGCGATCCATTTGCAGCTGGAGGCACCGCAGCGGTAGCTGCTGAGGCCGCCGCCCGATTGGTACATCTGGGCACCGGTCTTTCCGGTGTTGTTGATGGCGACTCCGTAGGTTTCCGAACTCGGCACGTCGGTCATCGGCACGACGCCCACCGTGTAGATTGGCTCTGCCCAGGCGGCCTGCCCCAGGAGCAAAAGGCCGGCAGCGGCCAGGAACGTCTTGCGAATGCGCGGAACTTGGAACATGCGATCCCTCACTTAGTTGAAAGGAACCGCAGGATGCCCGGGCGCCCCAGGGCTCGCGTATCCCTATCTCTAATTCGTTAGATGAGTACGTCCGTCATTTGTGACGTATTGCACAAATCACCGTCCGAACCAGAAAGACCGTGTCAGTCGAGCGCGACAACCGTGTCGCCCTCGCCCGGCTGGCAACCGTCGGCGATCGGCTCCCAGCCGCGGTGGATGACGACGCGGCGGCCGGCATGGCACAGCTCGACGCGGGTCGCACCGGGCACCTGAGCGTGCACGAAGCGCTCCATCGACGCGGGCATCGAGACGCGGTAGACCGCATGCGCAATGTCGTCGGCCGGGTGGTCGTCGCTGTGCAGCCAGGGGATGAACGCGCCGAACCACATCAGCGGGCGGAACAGGTCGAACGCCGTCGGCTCGTAGCCCTGCTGCTTCAGCCAGCGCTGGGCCTGCGCGCGCGGCGAGTCGCCATCGCCTGGCACATCCACCAGCGACAGATCGCCCCAGGCGCTGGCCAGCAGCTCCATCACCCACTGGTTGCAGTTCTGGTAGCGCAGGCTGTAGGGATAGGCGTTGGCGCTGTAGTCGGCGGCCAGCAGCTCCAGCACCTGCGGCTTGCTCAGTGCCGTGCGTTCGAGCCGCGCGCCGGTCTCGGGCGGCAGAAAGATCAGCGAGACATAGCCTTCGGCCGGGTTGTCGGTGCCCAGCAGAAAGCCCGAGATGCCCTGGTCGAAGATGCGCGGGCGCTGCTCGTCGCAGGCGTAGTAGAGCTGGCGCACCGACCACGGCCCGTTCGGGCTGGCCTGCAGGCTGACGCCGGCGTGCGAGTAGCGCAGGCCGAACCAGCTCAGGTCGAGCCCAGAGCGCGCCATCAGCGCCAGCGGCTGGCCCGAGGCTTCCAGCTCGGCCTTGACGATGCCGCCGAAGCGGAACAGCGTGTCCTGCTGGTCGATGTTGAGCTTGGCCTGGCGGTCGCAATAACGCAGCGACGCGGCCTGCGCCGCGCCGATGCACGATGCGGCGGCCAGCAGCGCGGCCGCCAGTCCGCGGGCGGCTCCCAGCCGACCCGCCCCACCTGCCAGGATCAAAGCGTGACGGGGTTCGACGCCAGCTCTTGGTACCAGGCGTCTTCCAGCACCAGGAAGAAAGCCTGACGGTTGTCGGCGCGGGCGAACTCGACGCCGTAGTCGCGATTGCGCGCGCTGACCACTTGGCCAACCGCCACCCCACCCACGTCGGCAGCCTTTTGCGGCAGGTAAAGCTCGAAGGCCTCACCGGCGCCGGCAGCCGGCTGCAGCGTCACGCGCAGCTTGCCGGGGCGGTCTTCAGCGGCGGCGACCTCGATCACCTTGTAGTCGCCGTCGGCGGTGCGGTTCGGGCGGTCCGAGCTTTCGCTGGAGTTCTTGAACGAGTCCGACACGCTGCCCACCGAGGTGGACAGGCTCTCGGACGCCGACGATGCGGCTGAGCTGGYGGCCAGCGCCGGCACGGTGGCGCCAGCGAAGGTCAGCAGGACAACGGGGGCGAGGAAACGGCGGATCGGGGTCATGAAACGGCACCCATCAAAGTTGCGTTGCGCGGATGATGCCTGAAGCGCCGGGAGCCCCTGCCGCCGCGGGGGCAAGAAGGTGTTACAGCCCGATGTGAGCAACAGTTGGCGCCAACCGTGCCGCCGACCGCCCCTGCCCGCCGTGACCGGTCAAGACGGCCGCGCCGGCGCCGATAGCGCTGGTACTGAACCGAGGCCGTCCATCCGACACCCGCGCGCCATTCGCCATTCGACACGCAGTGATGTTCGCTGCCTGACTGAGAGCCCGAAGGCTCGGCACGCCGAGCCCACCCCCGAGGGGATCAACAAC
>NZ_JBFUGE010000822.1:0-2258 GCF_056403075.1 Ideonella sp. P3_A4
GAGGTGGGCTTCTCGTAGAACTCGCGAGCGCGCAGTTCCGTCAGCAGGCCCAGCTTCTCGATGGTGCGCTTGAAACGGCGCAGCGCCACGTCGAACGGCTCGTTTTCCTTGACTCGGATGGTTGTCATTGACTGAAGAATCCTTCGGGGATGGATGCGCTCGGTGTCTTGCGTCGCTGCGGGGCTGGAGGGCGGTTTTGCCTACCTCGAGCGGGCCGCATCGAACTCGAGTTTCACAAGATCGACACGCGGTTTGCCAGCAAAGACAGTGATTCTACTCTGAAAACACTCAGCTTGCCAAATCGGCGCTGGCCGCCTGTTGCTGAGCCGCCAGCGCCTCGGCGCAGGCATAGCCGCTGGACCAGGCCCATTGGAAGTTGTAGCCGCCGAGCCAGCCGGTCACATCGACCACCTCGCCAATGAAATAGAGGCCGGGCTGCAGCTTGCTTTCCATCGTCTGCGAGCTGAGGTCGCGGGTGTCGACGCCGCCGGCCATCACCTCGGCTTTGCGCCAGCCTTCGTCGCCGGTGGGCTGCAGTTCCCATTGCTGCAGTCCGGTGGCCAGTTGGCGCAGTGCGGCGTCGGGCAACTGGGGCATCGGCAGGTCGGCGGCCGGGCCATGCTTGGCCAGCCAGGCGTCGGCCAGGCGTTGCGGCAGCCAGCTGGTCAACTCGTTGCCGAGTTGGCGGCGTGAGCGTGCCTTGGCCTGGCCCAGCTCGGCGGCCAAGTCTTTGCCTGGAGCCAGATCAACCCGCAGCGCCTGACCCAGGCGCCAGAAGCTGGAGATCTGCAGCACCGCGGGGCCGGAAAGGCCGCGGTGGGTGAACAGCAGGTCTTCGAGGAATTCGGTGCGCACCGGCCCCCGACGCCCCGGGCTCGCGGTAGAGATGGCCACCGGCAAGGCGATGCCGGCCATCGGCACGAAGGGCGCCCACTCGGCGGCGTCGAAGGTCAGCGGCACGAGGGCCGGCCGTGGCTCGACGATGCGGTGGCCGAAGCGTTCAGCCCAGCGCAGCCCGAAATCAGAGGCGCCGATCTTGGGCACCGGCAGCCCGCCGGTGGCAATGACCACGGCCGCGGCCTGCACCTCGCCGCGGTCGGTGCCCAACACCCAGGCGTCACCGTCGCGCCGCAGGTTGCTGACCTTGCAGGGTTGCCAGCGGGTGACCTGGCCGTTGTCGCATTCGCGCAGCAGCATCGCGATGATCTGCTCGGCCGAGTCGTCGCAGAACAGCTGGCCTTTGTGCTTTTCGTGGAAGGCGATGCCGTACTGGCGCACCAGTGAGATGAAGTCCGCGGCGGTGTAGCGCGCGAGTGCCGAGCGGCAGAAATGCGGGTTCTCGGACAGGAACTGGGCCGGCGATGCCTCGCGGTTGGTGAAGTTGCAGCGGCCGCCACCCGAGATGCGAATCTTCTCGCCGAGCTTCGGCGCATGGTCGATCAGCAGGACCTTCAACCCACGCTGGCCGGCTTGCGCGGCACAAAACAGCCCGGCAGCGCCAGCGCCGATGACGACGGCGTCGAAACGGTTCATACCCAAATCAACCGGCAAAAGCCTTGAACAACATGTAGATCGCCAGGCCGTACAGCAGCACTGCGAAGGCGCGCTTGAGCTGCGCCACGTTCATCGCATGTGCGGCACGCGCACCCAGCGGCGCCATCGTGACGCTGGCGGCGGCGATGAGCACCAGCGCCGGCAGGTACAGGTAGCCGAATGCCCCCGGCAATGCGCCGGGCAGGTTCCAGCCGCCGATCACATAACCCAGCGTGCTGGCGATCGCCACCGGCACGCCTAACGCCGCACTGGTGGCCACCGCGTTGTGGATGGGCACATTGCACCAGGTCATGAAAGGTACGCTGACAAAACCACCGCCCGCGCCCACCAGGCCCGACAGGAAACCGACCCCGGTGCCCGCCGCCGATTGGCCGACCCAGCCCGGCATCTGGCGATGCGGCGCCGGCTTCTTGCCGCGCAGCATCTGCGTGGCCGAGAAGCTGACGAACAGGCCGAACACCAGCGCCAGGGCCTGGCCCTTGAGCAGCGCGAACGCGCCGGCACCCGCGAGCAGGCCGCCCGCCAGAATGCCTGGCGCCATGCCGCGCACGATGGCCCAACGCACGGCACCACGGCTGTGGTGCGCGCGCACGCTGGACAGCGAGGTGAACAGAATCGTCGCCATCGACGTGGCGATCGCCATCTTGACGGCCATGCTGGCTTCGACGCCGCTGTGGCTGAGGATCAGCGTCATGAACGGCACC
>NZ_JBFUGE010000823.1:0-2254 GCF_056403075.1 Ideonella sp. P3_A4
TAACGTTCGACGTAAGGGGCGGCTTGCGCCTTGGCGCAAGACGTCCCCTTGACGGAGGGGTTAGGGAGCGGCGCGCTTTGACTTTGCATCCATGTATCGCTTCAGCGACAGGCAATGCTCGCAGTAGAAGAAGAACGTAGAGGCGAAGACTTCCAAGTTTGGATTGTTCACCTTCGTGTGAAGCAGGTTCGACAGAGTGGAAAAGTGTATGCAGTCGTCGATCGCAGCCAATAGGCTAACGTGCCTGGAGTCGATGTAGATGAGCTGAGCGAGCACGCGGGAAATGCTCTCCTTGCTTCTGCTCTTGTGGTAATCGAAGTACTGAAACCAGTTTGCGTACGTGTTTGCAGGCGACAGAATCAATGGGGCATTTGAGTAGGGTGGAATGGCTGAGAAAGCCCTCTTTAGCGCTTCTTCGGTGACCGTGTCAATTGAGAGGGGTGAATTTGAGGCCTTCGAAATTTCGGCCAACTGACTCTCGCAATCTCCGACAACCCGAAGTGTGTGACGGTCAATGTATGGACCCACCGTGGCCCTATCGTTCTCCTCCTTGAGGTGAACGACCACCAGGTAGAAGACGTAGCTGGCTACGACCGAGGCGAGAACGGCCTCTAGTACCAACCCGAGGTCGTAGATCACCGGAGAGGCGGCCGCCCAGCGGTTCAGGACGACGATCTTCAGTGTCAGCAGCACGAGCGCCGAAGCTGCGAGACGAGTTGCGCTAGGCGACGCGGTCTTCATCGGCGTGAGGATGCTCATGTTGTGGCTCCCTAACGTTCGACGTAAGGGGCCTGCCGAAGGCAGGTCCCCTTGACGGAGGGGTTAGGCGGCATTTTYGCCYKTTGCTGCTGGGCGACGCGAACGCTGCTTGGCYGCGATGGCTTTGATGGARGTTTGCAGCGGTTTGGCATGCAGAAGGGCTTCACGGTGAGGYTCCRTTGCYTGGGAGATGAGAGCTTGAACTGCYGGCTCSAGMARATGCTCAGCCGAYTGCAGGCGAATGCTCCTGACCCGGCTGCCAGAGCCTTGCAGCAGACGGCCWGGATCACTCAGRMCAGCCCCATGCGAAAAGAARAGAYTGACCCACTTTGGGTACCCGGCAACCGATAGGAATGCTTCMGAAGASCKCTCGGTAGGGGAGAARGCAAAGACAAGAGCGTTGTAGTTGTCGTACACCAGCTCATGCCCTTGCGGAAAACATTGCCTGAAGGCGAGTTCTGGCGYCACGAAGCTGCACACTCACTTSGGGCGAGTACTTCGCGAGGAACGCGTCAATCTGCGACTCGATGGGGTGGTGCTTCATGCCGCTTAACGTTCGACGTAAGGGGCGGCCCGCTTGCGGGATGTCCCCTTGACGGAGGGGTTAGGCCACTGCGGGATGACGGCATCAACCTGCATAACGAAATACTACAGGGCACATTGCAACTTCACGCTCTCATGCTTTTCTCGCTCTGCGAGCGCTTTCGCTAGGATGGACATTCCTTCCCCGGATACACGCAAGCCTGCTGTGTGGCCTCGCGGAATTGCGCTTATGGAACGACGGTACCACTGCACCTCTTCGAGCCGAAGGGACACCTCGGCAAGCACACCCAAATCAACCGGATGAAGGTTGGGTAACTCGCCCTCGAGCCGAGATTTGCACACAGCGGTGAAGACTGCGCCTAAAGGAATGTCTGCGTACTCGTTCCTTCCAATGATCATGCCATCAGGAAGAATCGCCTCGACATCGAAGTGGCAGTTGGTCATGGCGAGAGGAGTAGGGAGGGGCGAAGCGATCGAGGGCTTAACGTTCGACGTAAGGGGCGGCCTGCGGCTTGCCGCAGGACGTCCCCTTGACGGAGGGGTTAGGCGGCAGATCGCGTGGCAGGACCTCAATGACTTCGACAAAGCCTTCTTCGAGCGACGGTGGCTCAAGGTTCTCGAAGACATGAAGGATGGCCTCTTCGCGAATGCACGCCAAGCCGCGCCTGGTTGCATTGCGCGATTTGGCGACTTCGAGCGGGGTGTTTACCCAGACGGCGACGGCTTGGCGACCAACCTCGGATGCGATGCCAAGGGCACGGCTGCGATGACGGCGAGTAGGAAGCGGGCCATCGAGAAAGACGGCACCTTCGCCCATGAGCGGAGCATTGTGAGCAATCCAGGTGCTCTTGCCCGCACCCTGAAGGCCGAAGACAACAAACAGCCTTGCCTCCTCGCCGGCTGAAAGCAACTTTTGTCTCAGTTGGCCGTAAGCCTGCTCCCAGGCCTGAGC
>NZ_JBFUGE010000824.1:0-2246 GCF_056403075.1 Ideonella sp. P3_A4
CATGACCGGCACTTGGCTGTGCCTTGTCGTCGTGGTGCAGTCTCCCCCGCTGCGGGCGCTATGTTCTCGCGCCTCAGGCTGTGTTCAATCCAATACATCCGAAGATTTAGGCGGATGTTTAGTAATCCCGACTACGGAAGTCGGGATTGGGGCTGCGCGTGGTCCCCCGCCGGCTTGGGATTGCAGACGGCAAGAGCCGGTGCGCCCCGTTTTCGCCCAATCCGGCGGGACGTGTGCTCCACGCAAGGCGCCCCCGCTGCTTTCGCCACTCGGGGGGGCCGGCGGGGCCCCAACAACACCGCCCCGCCGGCCCCTTCGGCCCTCTCTCCCACAAGAGTCCTGACTTCTTTGCGCCTACTGCACCACCGTCCAGCCATAGGCCGGCGTCTGCATCTGCCCGCTGCGCGCAGCCTTGTTCAGGMCGTCGAGGAACCAGATGTCGTAGAGCATCGACGATGGGTTCATCCAGAGGATGTCGGCCTTGCCGTCGCCGTCGAAGTCACCGGTACCTTCGAGGTAGTAGCCGGAAGAGGGCGGTGAGCCGAGGCCGCCGGAGCTGGGCTTGGCGGTCAGCGCCTGGCCGGTCATGAACCAGATCACGTAGCCGTTGATGCCGGCGTGGTACCACAGCACGTCGGCGATGCCGTCGCCGTCGAAGTCGGCGATCTGGCGCGGCGTCCAGCCGGGCGAGGGCTGCTGCATCATGTTGCTGAACAGCACGTTGGCACCGTTCATGAACCAGACGGTGTGCAGGTTGCCGGGGTAGACCCACAGGATGTCGGCCTTGCCGTCGGCATTGAAGTCGCCGACACCTTCGAACACCCAACCCGGGTTGGGCGCCGCAATCGGCACGTTCGAGGTCTGCGCGCCGCCGTTCATGAAGGCAATCGAGTATTGGCCGGTGGCGCGGTTGAACCACAGCAGGTCGGCCTTGTGGTCGCCGTCGAAGTCACCCGTTGTCAACAGCGTGGCGCCCGTGTCCAGCCCGCTCAGCATCACCGAGCGCAGCACGTTCGAGCCGCTCATGAACCAGATGACGTACTGCCTGGCCGTCTTGTTGAACCAGAGGATGTCGCTGCGGCCGTCACCGTCGAAGTCGCCCTTGGCAATCGCCTTCCAGTCCATCGACGAGGTGTTCCAGGAGACCACCGAGCCATCGGCCACCTGCAGGCCTGACATCAGCCAGGTCACGTAGGTGGTGGTGTCGTTGGTGAACAGCAGATCGGCCTTGTGGTCGCCGTTAAAGTCGGTCTTGAAGTTCTTCGCTAGCAATTGGCGCGGGGCATTCGGCACTGCCACCTTCTTGACCACCGGTCCGTACTTGTCGTGCTTGAAGGTCAGGTCCCACTGCTTGCGGGCGAACCACTTCTGCACCGTGCCGCTGTAGTGCAGTGAGTCGGTGTCGAAGATGCCGAGGTAGGGCTTGCTCGGCGAGTACAGCGGGTTGCCGGCTTCGTCTTTCGCCGCCGCAGCGTCGATCAGGCTGACGTTCAGCGACTTGTCCTGCGCCATCTGCGTGAAGGCACTGGCGATCATCGCGGTGGCCGCCGCGTCGTAGGCCGGCGTGCGCGGGTAGTACAGGTAGAACGGGAAGTCCGCACCACCGACCGTGGCCTGGAACTGCTCGATCAGGTTCTTGTAGTTGCGGACCACGTCGGCCTGTGTCGCAAAGCTGTGCGACGAGGCTTCCGTTTCCCACTGGTCCCAGTGGATGCCGATCAGGCGAGGGCGCTTGCCCGCCTTGATCAGGTTCTGCATCGCCATGCCGAGCATGCGGTTGGCGAGCGGGAACTGGCTGTTGATGCTGTCGGGCGTGCGCTCGGGCCACCACAGGTTGTTGTTGCCGTTCTCCCAACCCTTGATGCCCTGGCCCGGCCAGGCGATGTGGATGACATAAAGATCCGGCAGGTTCGCGGTGTGCTGGGTGACGGCGTCATCCCACAGCTTCGCGAACTCGCCGGCCAGGTTGTAGGTGTTCTGGGAGTAGTCGCCCAGGTTGTGGTTATCGACGGAGAAACCGTCCCAACTGACGTCCTCTGTGGTCAATGATCGATTGGCGGCAACACTGAGTCCTTTCACGTGGGCCAGGTGCTGGCCGATGCGGTTGACGTCCGCACCGGTCAGGATCTGGTTGTAGCCTTGTGCATTCGACTGGCCCAGCACCAACAGCACCGGCGCATCGGTGGTCGGTTAAGGGCCCGCAGCCGTGGCCATGGCCGGGCCGCCGACAGCGAGCGCCAGACTAG
>NZ_JBFUGE010000825.1:0-2245 GCF_056403075.1 Ideonella sp. P3_A4
AGCCAAGGCCCAAGCCTCCGTGCAGGGCAACCAGGCGGGCTATGCCTCGCTGGTGGCCGAGGCGGCTGGGGTGGTGACGGCAGTCGAGGCTGAACCCGGCCAGGTGGTCGGTGCCGGCACGCCCGTGGTGCGCCTGGCGCACGATGGCCCCCGCGATGCCGTGTTCTCGGTGCCGGAAGACCGCATCGGCGCCTTGCGTCAATTGATCGGCCAGGCCGGCGGCGTCACGCTGCAGCCCTGGGGCGAAGGTCAGCCGGTGAAGGCCACGGTGCGCGAGGTGGCCGCCGCGGCCGACCCTGTTACCCGCACCTTCCTGGTCAAGGCCGACCTGGGCAACGCCGCCGTACGCCTGGGCCAATCTGCCAATGTGAGTGTTTCGGGCCCGGCCGTTGCCGGCGTCATCCGCCTGCCGTTGACGKCGGTCGGTGAGACCAAGGGCCAGACGGTGGTGTGGCTGCTGGATCGCAACACGATGACGGTGCGCACCCAGCCTGTCGTTGTGGCAGGTGCCGATGGCAACACGGTGGTGATCGGCCAAGGCGTGAAGCCGGGCGACGAAGTCGTGGTGGCGGGCACCCATGTGCTGACCGCCGGGCTGAAGGTCAAGCCCTTTGTCGAGACCCAGGTCGCATCGGCCGCCGGCAAGGTGATCCCGGCCTCGGCTTCGGTCCCTGCGCCGGCCGCCTCGCGCTGAACTTCCCCCGTCCTCAAGCACGCCAAGAACGAGAACGACCATGAGCGACGACACCCAAGGTTCGCGTTTCAACATTTCACGCTGGGCGCTGGAGCACGCGCCACTGACGCGCTACCTGATGGTGGTGCTGATGGTGCTGGGCCTGGCGGCCTACTTCCAGCTTGGGCAAGACGAAGACCCGCCATTCACCTTCCGCGCGATGGTGGTGCAGGTCTTCTGGCCCGGCGCCTCGGCCCAACAAATGGCCGAACAGGTCACCGACAAGATCGAGCGCACGCTGCAAGAGGTGCCTCACTCCGACATCATCCGCAGCTACACCAAGCCGGGTGAGTCGCTGACGATCCTTCAGCTGAAGGACTCGGCGCCGCCCAAAGAGGTTGCCGACACCTGGTACCAGGTGCGAAAGAAGATCGGCGACGCGCGCGGCACGCTGCCTTCGGGCGTGATCGGCCCCTTCTTCAACGACGAGTTCGGCGACGTCTACGGCTCGATCTACGCGCTGTCGGCCGACGGMTTCAGCACCGAAGAGCTGCGCCGCTACGCCGAAGACGTGCGCTCGCAGCTGCTGCGTGTGCCCAGCGTGGCCAAGGTCGAGCTGTTCGGCGTGCAGGCTGAGAAACTGTTCGTCGAAGTCTCGCAAAAGCGCCTGGCCCAGCTGGGGCTGGACTTCAACCAGGTCATCGCCCAGCTGAACGCGCAGAACGCGGTCGAAGGCGCCGGCACGCTGAACGCGTCGTCGCAGAACCTGCAGGTGCGGGTGGCGGGGGCGTTCACCTCGGTGGAAGACCTGCGCCAGCTGCCGATCCGTGCGGTGAACACGACGACCGGTGTGGCCAGCTCGCTGCGCCTAGGCGACATCGCCGACATCCGCCGCGAATACGTCGACCCGCCTTCGGTGATGGTGCATCACCAAGGCCAACCGGTCATCGCGATGGGCGTGTCGATGGCCAAGGGTGGCGACATCATCGACCTGGGCAAGGCGTTGCAGGCCAAGACGGCCGAGATCAAGAGCAAGCTGCCCTTGGGCGTGGAGCTGCACCAGGTGCAGAACCAGCCGCAGGCGGTGGCCCGGTCCGTGGGTGAGTTCGTCGGTGTGCTGATCGAAGCCGTCGTCATCGTGCTGGCGGTCAGCTTCCTGAGCCTGGGTCTGCACCTGCGGCCGCTGCGCGTCGACATCTGGCCCGGCCTGGTGGTGGGCATCACGATCCCGCTGGTGCTGGCGATCACCTTCGTGACGATGTTCTATTGGGGCGTCGGCCTGCACAAGATCTCGCTCGGCTCGCTGATCATCGCGCTCGGCCTGCTGGTCGACGACGCGATCATTGCGGTCGAGATGATGGTGCGCAAGCTCGAAGAAGGCTACGACAAGAAGACGGCAGCCACCTTCGCCTATGAAGTGACGTCGATGCCGATGTTGACCGGCACGCTGATCACCGCCGCCGGCTTCCTGCCGATCGGTTTGGCCAAGTCGAGTGTGGGCGAATACACCTTTGCGATCTTCGCCGTCACCTCGGCCGCGCTGATCATCTCGTGGGTGGTGTCGGTCTACTT
>NZ_JBFUGE010000826.1:0-2240 GCF_056403075.1 Ideonella sp. P3_A4
ACGCTCAGCACACCGGGCGCATGCTTCAGCGGTTCGAGCAAGCCGCTGAGCGATGAGGGATCACCGGGCGCCTGCACCGCCCACACCGTCAGCTTCGCCTGCTCGATGATCTCGGCTTCAGTGCCACGCGCCAGCAGCTTGCCATAGGCGATGTAGGCCAGCTCGTGGCAGCGCTCGGCCTCGTCCATGTAGTGGGTCGACACCAGCACCGTGATGCCGTCGGCGGCCAGGCGGTGGATCTCGTCCCAGAACTCGCGCCGCGCTTTCGGGTCGACACCGGCGGTGGGCTCGTCCAGCAACAGCAAGCGCGGCTCGTGCAGCAGGCACGCGGCCAGCGCGAGGCGCTGCTTCCAGCCACCCGAGAGCGACCCAGCCAGTTGCTGTGCACGGGTCGCGAGGCCCAGCCTTTCGAGCGCAGCGTCGACACGCTTCGGCCGCTGGTCCAGCTCGAACAGCCGCGCGACRAAGTCGAGGTTCTGCCGGATCGACAGGTCTTCGTAGAGGCCGAACTTCTGCGTCATGTAGCCAACCTGGCGCTTGATCTTCAGCGCGTCGCGCTTCAGGTCGAGGCCCAGGCAGGTGCCTTCGCCGGCGTCGGGCGTCAACAGGCCACAGAGCATGCGGATGGTGGTCGTCTTGCCGCTGCCATTGGGGCCGAGGAAACCGCAGATGCGGCCGGTGCCCAGTTGCAGCGCGACGTTGTCGACGACCGCGCGGCCGTCGTAGCGCTTGGTCAGGCCTTTGACATCGATCGCGAGCTCATGAGCCACAGGTGCGCCGGCCGATCCCCCGGAGGGATGCGGGCGGTCCGCGACCTGGCCCGTGCTCACTTGACCTCCGACTTGACCGGGTGCACGTCTAACGGCTGCCCCGGATGCAGCCGCGTCGCATCCGCCGGCGCCGGCCGCGCCTCGATCAGGAACACCAGCTTCGTGCGCTGTGTGTTCGAGTAGATGACCGGCGGCGTGTACTCGGGCTGCGTGGCGATGCGGCTGATCTGCGCCGCGATCGGCGCGCCGCAACCATCGCAACGCAACTGCACCGCCTGGCCAATCTTCAGCGCACCGAGTTCGGCCTCGGGCACGTAGAAGCGGGCCTTGCGCGCCTCGGGCGGCAGCAGCGAGACGACCGGCTGGCCCGCCGGCACGTATTCACCAGCGCGCCAGAAGGTGTCGGCCACCAGGCCGGCAGCAGGCGCGGCCTGCAGCGTCTGCTGCTCGCGCCAGACCAGCTGTTGCCGCGCCTGCTTCGCGGCCTCGACCTGCGCTTCGGCGCTTGCGCGCTCGTCGATGCGGGCGGGCAGGGTGGTCACGCGCAGGCTGGCTTCGAGCTCGGCCACGCGGTCGCGCGCCTGCGTGCGGGCGGTGGTCGCATCGTCCAGCCGCGATTGGCTGATGAAGTTCTGTTCGATCAGCGCCTTCTGGCGTTGCCACTCGGTCTCGGCCCGCGCGGCCTGGGCGCGCGCTTGCGCGAGCTGGGCGCGCACCACGGCAATCTCGTCGGCGCGCCGGCCCTTGGTCGTGTTCTCGGCTTGGGCTTGTGCGGCGACCACACGCGCATCAGCCTCAGCGCGCGCGGCCTGCTCGGGCGTCGCGTCGAGCGTGAACAGCGGCGCGCCGACGGCCACCTGCTGCCCAGCCTGCACAGACAGCGTCTTCAAGGTGCCCGCCACCGGCGCGGCGATGTAGACGTAGTCCCCTTCGACATAGCCCGACCAGCCCGATTCGGCGGGTGCCTTGCATGCGCTCAACAGTGAGAGCAAGGCAATGGCGCTGATGGCGATGGCGCTCGTCCGGATTCGATTCATGCTTTCTTCCTCGGCCTTGCGGTGGGGGTTGCGCGCAACGCGCTCAGCGCGAGCTGCACCCGCTGTTCGATCGCTTCGTCGCTCAACACCTGGGCTTGCACCGTGGCGCCCACGATGGCCGGCGCAACGCCCAGCGCGGCAATGGCGGGCGCCACCAGCATCGGCGACAGCACCGCACCCATCAAGAACACAAAGCGCTGCAGCGGCGGCGTGGGCTGCAACTCGCCAGCAGCTTCAGCCTCGGCCATCAGTTGCATCAGCAGGCCCAGGTGGCGTGGCGCATTGGCACGCACGAAGTCGTGCACCACCGTCTCGCCATTGGCCGCATCGATCGCCAACCGGCCGACCAACGCATGGTGCTCACGTACGAAGCTGGCGAGTGTGATCAGCGCGCCTTGCAGCCGGTCCAGCACCGGCCCTTCACGCGTGGCAC
>NZ_JBFUGE010000827.1:0-2236 GCF_056403075.1 Ideonella sp. P3_A4
CAGCATCACCCTCTGCGGTGGCGATGATGCGGGAGCGGTAGCCCTCGGCCTCGGCATGCAGGCGCGACGACGCGCCCTGCGCCTTGGGGATCACATCGCTGGCGTAGGCCTGGCCTTCGTTCTTGAAGCGGTCGCGGTCGGCACCGGCTTTGACGGCATCGTCGAACGACGCCTGCACCTGCTCGGGCACGGCCACGTTCTGCAAGTTCACGTTCTTGATCGTGACACCGGCGTTCAGCTTGTCGAGCTGCGATTGGATTGATTTTGCGAGGAGGGTCGCGATCGCATCGCGCTTCTCGTACAGCACCGAGTCGACATTGCTGCTTCCGACGATCTCGCGCACCGCCGATTCGCTCGCCTGCACGACCGCCTGGTCAGTGTCGCGGTTCTCGAACAGGAAGGCCCGCGCATCCTTCAGCACGTACTGCACGATGAAGCGGATGTCGACGATGTTCTCGTCTTGCGTCAGCATCGAAGAATCGCGCAGTCCGGTGGCCTGGCCGATCGTGTTGCGGCCGACCTCGACCGAGCGCAGCTGCGTCACAGGCACCGTCTCGTGGGCCTGGAACGGGTACGGCAGGCGGTACTGCATGCCGGCGGCCACCGTGCTGGTGTATTTGCCGAAGGTGGTCACCACCGCCTGGTTGCCTTCCTGGACGATGAACAGGCCGCTGCCGGCCCAGATCAGCACCACCAGGCCAACGATCAGGCCGAGGCCAATGCCCGCACTCTTCATGTCGGGCTGGAAGCCGGGGTCTTCCGGGCCGCCACGGGGGCCACCACCTTTGCCGCCGAACAGGCCCGACAGCTTGCGGTTGAAATCACGCCACAGCTCGTCCAGGTCCGGCGGGCCATCGTGGCGGCCGTTGGCCATCACGAGAGCGCGCGCGGCACGTGCGATCGCGCCGAGGCGGGCGCCGAAGCCAGGGGCATCGGGTTGAAGGGTTCGCATGCTCATGCCATGGGGCCCGTATGAATGGGATGGGAAGTCGTGTTCAGTGGCGCGGCGTCGGCGCCACGCTGCCGTCAGGCAAGGTGAAGGCTTCGGGCTCAGAACTCAAGGGCGGCGGCGCCGCATGCGCCGCAATAAGCTGGCGCAAGGTGCCCAGGCCGTCGCCGGTCAAGGCGCTGACGAACACCCGCTGCACCCGCACATTGGGTGCCACTTCGAGCTCGTCGTGCAGCACGCGCGGCCGCAAAGCCGGCTCGATGCGGTCGAGCTTGTTGAAGACCAGGATCTGCGGAACGCCCTGGGCGCCGATTTCTTCCAGCACGCGCTCGACCTCGGCCTGCTGCTCTTGGAGCACCGGGCTGCTGGCGTCGATGACGTGCAGCAGCAGGTCCGCATCGGCCGCCTCTTGCAAGGTGGCCTGGAAGGCTTCGACCAGTTTGTGCGGCAGGTCGCGGATGAAACCCACCGTGTCCGACAACGAGACCGAGCGACCAGCTTCACCCAAATAGAGCGAACGGGTCGTCGTGTCCAGCGTTGCAAACAACTGGTCGGCGGCATAGGCGCGGGCCTTGACCAACGCATTGAACAAGGTCGACTTGCCCGCGTTGGTGTAGCCGACCAGCGAGACCTTGTAGGTGCCGCTGYGTTCGCGCGCACGCCGTTGCGTACCGCGCTGGCGCTTGACCTTTTCCAGCCGCTCTTTGACCGACTTGATGCGGTCGCCGATCATCCGACGATCGAGTTCGATCTGCGCCTCACCCGGGCCACCGCGATGACCAACACCGCCGCGCTGCCGCTCCAAGTGGCTCCAGCGCCGGACCAATCGAGTCGACAGGTACTGCAGCCGTGCCAGCTCCACCTGGAGCTTGCCTTCGTGGCTCTTCGCGCGGGCCGCGAAGATCTCGAGGATCAACGCGGTGCGGTCGGCCACCGGCACGCCGAGATGGCGCTCCAGATTGCGTTGCTGGGCGGGGGACAAGGCCTGGTCGAAGATCACGCCATGGGCACCATGGGCTTGCACCATCAGCTTGATCTCATCGGCCTTTCCCGAGCCGACGAACAGGGCCGGGTCAGGCGCCTTGCGTTTGGCAATGACGCGAGCCACCGGCTCATCGCCGGCCGATTCGGCCAGCAACGCCAGTTCGTCGAGGGTGGGGTCGAAGGATGAGCCCGGACCGAAGTCCACGCCGACGAGAACTGCCCGCGCCGCTTCGTTATCAGCGGGCGCGGGCGGGTAAGCGTCGGCGCTCAAGGTCGGTCGTGAAGCCAAGTCGCCTGCGGCAG
>NZ_JBFUGE010000828.1:0-2230 GCF_056403075.1 Ideonella sp. P3_A4
TCGCCAAGGTGGTGTTGGTGGGGGCCGTCACGCCGATCATGGTCAAGACGCCAGCCAACCCCGACGGCGTGCCGATGGAAGTCTTCGACGGACTGCGCACGGCCTCGCTGAACGACCGGGCCCAGCTCTACCACGACATCGCCAGCGGCCCGTTCTTCGGCTACAACCGGCCCGGCGCGAAGCCGTCGCAAGGCGCGATCGATTCGTTCTGGCACCAGGGCATGCAAGCCGGGCACAAGGCCACCTTCGATTCGATCAAGGCCTTCTCCGAAAGCAACTTCGTCGAGGACCTGAAGAGGTTCGACGTCCCGACCCTGGTCATCCATGGCGGCGATGACCAGATCGTGCCGATCGAGACCACGGCCAAGGCCACGGTCAAGCTCGTCAAGGGCGCCAAGCTGATCGTCTACAGCGGCGGCCCCCACGGCATCACCGACACGCACAAGGACCGGCTGAACGCCGACCTGCTGGCCTTCTTGCGCGGCTGACGAACAATGCGGCCGGGCACCCCCAGCCGGYCGCATGCTCCTATACTGAATTCGGTGCCTGGGCGCCAAGCTGAGGGGCAACGTTGCCCAGCTTGACTTGGCAGCTAAAAAGGCGCGGCCCTCTCGGCTCACTGCGGAGGCGAATCATGCTCGCCAGAGTTCGGATTGCATTCCCGCTGATCGTATTGTTCAGCGCGGGCATCGCGTGCGCCGAACCCGTCCAGTTCCGAGTGGCGTACGAAGACAAGGACACGCCGGACCACACCGGCTCCGGCGATGCGGTACCGGAGGATCCCGGCATCCTGGTGGAGTTGGTCCGGCAGATCCAGCATCGGTTGCCTGATCTGCACATCTCGTTCTCGAGAAGACCATGGGCGCGCTGCTTGGCAGAGCTGGAATCCGGCGACGTCGACGCAATCTTCTCCAGCAGCTTCAAGCCCGAGCGGCTGAAGATTGGCGTGTACCCGATGAGAGATGGCAAGGACGACCCAACCTATCGGATCGATACCAAGTCATACAGCTTGTTCAAGCTGCGCGACTCGCCCGTCGATTGGGACGGCAGCCGCATCGGCAACGTCAAGACGGAGATCGCCGCCATGCGCGGTTACGCGATCGTGGACGATCTGAAGAAGATGGGCGTCATCGTCCGGGAGGTCAACAACTCGGAGAGTGGCTTCCGGATGCTGCTGGCAGGCCGCGTCGATGGCTTCGCCCAGTTGACCGAGGTGGGTGACTACACGCTGAAGAAGACCCCGGCGGCATTCAACGGTGTCGTCAAGCTGAGCCCGCCGCTGGTCGTCCGCGACTACTACCTGCAGGTCAGCCACCCCTTCCAGGCCAAACACCCCGCGCTGACCCTGGTGATCTGGAAAGCGCTCGCCGATATCCGGCGCACCGAGCTGGATCGGCTGACGGCCAAGTACATGCGGCTCTATGAGGAAGGACCGGTGGATGCCAGCCCTCAAGCTCCGGCGTCCAAGTGAGCGAGCAAGCGGACGGCTGCTCAATCGCTCGCCCGCCACTTCATGACAGACCGACCGCGCCGCGCCGGCCCCATCGTGGGGGCCGGCGTCGGTGGTCCCCCCACATCAATCGGTGACGATCTTGCCCTTGTCCAGCAGGTCTTGAATGATCTGCGCGTTGGTCGTGAAGCCGTTGGTCAGGTCCACGTTCTGCAGCACGATGGTCTGGTCTTCAGCCGTAGCCGTGTAGCCGCTGCCGAAGCCACCTGCGCTGGAGATGTGCACCACCGTGTTGCTGCCCACCTTTTCGAAGCTGATGTAGCTGCCCAGGTTGCCGCCGGCCTGGCTTTCGCCGGCCAGCAGGTCGCGCAGGTCCAGGCGGTCGCCGCCCGAGGTGTAGCCGCGGGTGTCGAAGTCGGTGATCGTGTCGACCGCCGGCGTGCCGTTGCTGCCGTGGTCGGCGAGTTCCCAGCGGAAGGTATCGGCACCGAGGCCGCCGGTCAGCGTGTCGTTGCCCGCGCCGCCTTCGATGCGGTCGGCCGCGCCGCCGCCGTTGAGGCTGTCACTGCCGGCGCCGCCGTGGATCACATCGCGGCCGTCACTGCCAGTGATGCTGTCGGCACCAGTGCCGCCGTAGGCTTCCTGGCCGGTGCGGATCATGTACTGGCCATTGACCGTCGGGTTCTCGATGATGTCCTGCAGTTCGGTCAGCGCCGGCGCGTTCTCGGTCTGGAACAGCGCCAGGTTGTCCAGGCTCAGCGTCTGGAAGGTGGCTGAGCT
>NZ_JBFUGE010000829.1:0-2229 GCF_056403075.1 Ideonella sp. P3_A4
GTCCCTGACAGTGCAATCCCCGGTGGGCGCGGTGGGCATGGCGCCTAGAATCGTTGTGCACATGCACAACACCCACTGTGCTGCGGCGCACAAGGAGCTAATACCCGATGTCTTCCCACCGCCGGCCTTCGCCCGACGCGGCTTCCCCTGAAGCGGCATCGCCGCGGGTGCTGAAAAAGTACCCGAACCGCCGGCTCTACGACACCAGCGCCAGCACCTACATCACGCTGGTCGATGTCAAGCAGATGGTGCTGGAAGGCATCGAATTCGAAGTGCGCGACGCCAAGACCGGCGACGAACTGACCCGCAGCATCCTGCTGCAGATCATCCTGGAAGAGGAAACCGGCGGCGTGCCGATGTTCACCTCGCGCATGCTGGCCCAGATCATCCGGTTCTACGGCCATGCCATGCAGGGCATGATGGGCTCGTACCTCGAAAAGAACCTGCAGACCTTCGTCGAGATGCAGGCCAGGCTGGCCGACCAGGCCCGCGGCCTGTACGACCCCAAGGCCTTCACGCCCGAGATGTGGGCCCAGTTCATGAGCGGCCAGGCCCCGATGATGCAGGGGCTGATGGGCAACTACCTCGAACAGTCGAAGAATCTGTTCGTGCAGATGCAAGAGCAGATGCAAAAGCAGGCTGGCGGGCTCATTCCCGGTTTCCCGGGCTTTCCGCCGACGCCTGGGCAGAAGTAGACAAGGCCGGCAGCCCCGGTTTGCGACAATCCGGGGATGACTGCAGATCCCACCGCGCTGGCCCCATCCTCCACTGACCGGGCCACGCCGACCATCGGTTTCGTCTCGCTCGGCTGCCCCAAGGCACTGACCGACTCCGAGCTGATCCTGACCCAGCTCTCGGCTGAGGGCTACAAGACCGCCAAGACCTACCAGGGCGCCGATCTGGTGATCGTCAACACCTGCGGCTTCATCGACGACGCGGTGAAGGAAAGCCTGGACACGATCGGCGAGGCGCTGGCCGAGAACGGCAAGGTCATCGTCACCGGCTGCCTTGGCGCCAAGCAGGGCGACGGCGGTGGCAACCTGGTCAAGCAGATTCACCCCAAGGTGCTGGCCGTCACCGGCCCGCATGCCACGCAAGAGGTGATGGACGCCGTGCACGTGCACGTGCCGAAGCCGCACGACCCGTTCATCGACCTGGTGCCGGCCGCCGGCATCAAGCTGACACCCAAGCACTACGCCTACCTGAAGATCAGCGAGGGCTGCAACCACCGCTGCACCTTCTGCATCATCCCCAGCATGCGCGGCGACCTGGTCTCGCGCCCGGTGGGCGACGTGCTGAAAGAGGCCAAGGCGCTGTTCGAAGGCGGCGTGAAAGAGCTGCTGGTCGTCAGCCAGGACACCTCGGCCTACGGCGTCGACGTGAAGTACCGCACTGGCTTCTGGGACGGCAAGCCCGTCAAGACCCGCATGCTGGACCTGGTGGCGCAGCTGGGTGAGCTGGCCAAGCAGCACGGCGCCTGGGTGCGCCTGCACTACGTCTACCCGTACCCGCATGTGGACGAGATCATCCCGCTGATGGCCGAAGGGCTGGTGCTGCCCTACCTCGACGTGCCGTTCCAGCATTCGCACCCGGATGTGCTCAAGCGCATGAAGCGCCCGGCCAGCGGCGAGCGCAACCTGGAGCGCATCCAGAAGTGGCGCGAGATGTGCCCCGAGCTGATCATCCGCTCGACCTTCATTGCCGGCTTCCCGGGCGAGACCGAGGCCGAGTTCGAGCACGTGTTGCAGTTCCTGGGCGAGGCCCAGATCGACCGCGCCGGCTGTTTTGCCTACTCACCGGTCAATGGCGCCGCCGCCAACGAGCTGCCGGGCGCTTTGCCGACCGAACTGCGCGAAGAGCGCCGCGCGCGCTTCATGGCCGTGGCCGAGCAGGTCTCGATCGAGCGGCTGCGCCGCCGCGTGGGCTCGACGATGCAGGTGCTGGTCGACCGTGCCCCGGCGTTGGGCCGCAAGGGCGGGGTGGGGCGCTCGTATGCAGACGCACCTGAGATCGACGGCACCGTGCGCCTGCTGCCGCCAGCCAAGGCGTCGACGCAGCTGCGCGTAGGTGAATTCGCCAAGGCCCGCATCGTCGCGGCAGAAGGGCATGACCTGGTGGGCGAGCCGATATGAGCGGCAAGGGCAAGAAGGCCACGTCGACCGAGCTGATCCACCATCCTTACCAACCGCCGGCGGGCTTTGAGTCGCCGGTGGTGGGCGTGCACAAGGC
>NZ_JBFUGE010000830.1:0-2221 GCF_056403075.1 Ideonella sp. P3_A4
GTGCATGCATCGCCGCCGAGCGCACCGTAGTTGACGATCGTGGCGCTCTCGGCCAGCGTGCCAGCGAGCCGCATCGTGGCCTTGCCGCCGACCGCGTCGATGCCCAGCTTGATGTCGGCACCGCCGGTAGCGGCCTTCACGCGTTCGGCCAGATCATCGCCGTCGACCAGCACCACGTCGCCACCTTGCGCCTTCACGCCGGCCACGGCCGAGTCGCGCCGCACGATGTTGACGGTCTTCAGGCCACGCAGCTTGGCAAGCTGCACCACATAGCTGCCCACGCCTGAGTTGGCTCCGTTCTGGATGACCCAGTCGCCCGGCTGCAGGGTGACAAAGTCGCTCAGCAACAGCGACGCGGTGGGCGGGTTCACCGTGAGCATGGCCAACTGCTTCGGGTCGGCCTCGTTCGGCAGCGGGATCAGGCGCGCTGCGGGCACGACCACATGCGTGGCCCAGGTGCCGGCACCGGCAGGCAGCAGCACGGTCTGGCCGACGGCCGGGCCTTGCGTATCAGGCCCCAGCTCGATCACGCGGCCCACGCCTTCGCTGCCGCCCACCGCCGGCAGCGGCGGGAGCATGCCGTATTGGCCGGTCAGCATCAGCACGTCGCTGGGGTTGATCGGCGCGGCCAGCACGGCCACCAGGGCCTGGCCTTGGGCCAGCGCGGGGCGGTCGAAGGGCACCGCCGCGATCACGGCTTGCGGCACCGGGCCGCGTTCGGTGTACTGGGCTTTGAGCATCGTGGTCATGTCGATTTCCTTTGCGCGATCGGCGCGTTGGCTTGCGATGGACGGAATGCTAGGGAAGACTCGTTCGCGATGGAATACAGTGCATTCGGCAAAATCTTTTGTCTGAATGGCAACAATGGGGCGGACGGAGGCGAACCATGGACAAGCTGCGCGCGCTGCAATATCTGGTCAAGGTCGCAGATACCCTCAGCTTCTCGCGCGCCGCCCAGGCGTTTGGCGTGCCGGCGTCTTCGATCTCGCGCCGCATTTCCGACCTGGAGGCCGAGCTGGGCGTGGAACTGCTGCACCGCACGACCCGCACGGTGCGGCTGACCGAAGTCGGCGCGCTTTACCTCGAGCAAGTGCGGGCTGGCATGGCCCAGCTGAACGACGCCGAAGAGCTGGTCGGCCAGCGCAGCAACACACCCAGCGGCACCTTGCGCATCAGCGCCATGCCCAGCTACGGCCAGCTGCTGCTGATGCCCGCGCTGCAAGACTTTTGCGAGCGCTACCCGGACATCGTGCTGGACGTGCACCTGAGCGACGCGCTGGTCGAGCTCGGCCGCGACCAGATCGACATCGCCATCCGCGGCGGCCGCCAACCGCAAGACCGCGTGGTCGCCCGCAAGCTCGACCCCAACCGCTTCATTCTCGCCGCTTCGCCGCAATACCTGGCGCAGATGGGCACGCCGCGCACGCTGGACGACCTGGCAGATCACCGAGCGCTGATGTACCGCGGCCCTAACGCGGTGATCAAGTGGCAGGGGCTGGACGAAGACGGCTGGCGTGAACTGCCCGTCACGCCAGCCTTCATCAGCAACGACGGCGCCAGCCTGATCGTCATGGCCTGCCGGCACCGTGGCCTGGTGCTGCTGTCGGAGTGGGGCTTGAAGAGCTACCTGCGCAGCGGTGAGCTGGTGCAGGTCACGCTCGATCAGCCGGTGTCGGTGGGCCGCGGCGGAGAGTCGGGCATCTACCTGCTGTACCTGCAGACGCGCTACCGGATACCGAAGGTGAGGGTGGCGGTGGAGTTCCTGGTGGAGCGGTTGGGGATGGTGCCATGACGTACCGCTCCTGAGGTTCCGGATTCAGGCCGCCTGCGGCAGGTAGCTGGGCCTCGCCGCCGTCATCCCGTGCTTGACCTGCAGGGTGATTTCATCGGCCAGCACCTCATCGAAGCCCGATTCGAGCCCGTCGAGTGCACGCTTGACGATCTCTTCGGGGCTGGACTTCGGGACGTCGAACCCGCGCGTGAGATCGGTATCGACGTAGGCCATGTGCAGCGCCAGCACCTGAGTCTTCTGCGCCGCCAGTTCGTGGCGCAGGCTGTTGGTGAGCGACCAGGCGGCGGACTTGCTTGCCGAATAGGCCGCCAACTCGCCGCCGTTCACCCACGAGGCGACCGACAAGACGTTGAGCAACGCGCCGCCGCCGTTGCTTTTGAGAATCGGCGCGAAGGCCTTGCTCATGCGCAACACGGCGAAGAAGTTGGT
>NZ_JBFUGE010000831.1:0-2220 GCF_056403075.1 Ideonella sp. P3_A4
GTCGAAGCGCAGCGGCCGCGAACCCGGCAGCTCAACCGGTCGGCCAACCCACCAGCCGCGGCCAGTGGCGCGGTGCAACGCGTCTTCGCCGTAGGTGCCGTCGATCAGCACACCGACGTGACCGTACAAGCCGCGTTCGCGCTCGACCTGTTCGACCACCTGCACCAGCAACTGCTTGAGCCGTGGCACGCGCGCTTCGTCGGCCCCGGCCTGGCGCGCCAGGTCATAGAACTGGCTGCGGTGGTCAAAGGCCATCACACACAGCTCGTTCCACGGCGTGCGCGGCACCGTCGTGCGGTGCAGGTGGGCCAACTGGGTGTCGGCCTCGACACGCGGCGCGCGCTGGCCGCTGAACCAGTGCGTCAGTTCCTGTTGCGTCGGCATCGCCGGCGCGCAGGCATGGCGCGAGACGACGATGGCACCGCACGCGTTGGCAAGTCGCGCCGCCTGCTCGAAGCCCTCGCCTCGCAGCAGGCCGGTGAGCAAGCCGGCGGCAAATGCGTCACCGGCGCCCAGCACGTTCAGCACTTCGACTCGCTCGCCCGCCACCGTCAACGCATCGTCTATGCGATCAGGCACCTCGGCGGGGATGAAGCAGCAACCGGCCGCGCCGCGCTTGACCACCAGCGCGGCCGGCGTCACGGCGCGCACCTGCTTCAGCGACGCGACCAGATCGCCCGGCACACCACCGGCGATCTGGAACTCTTCTTCGGTGCCGATCAGCAACTCGAATTCGGGCAGCACCTGCTGCAGCTGCGCAGTGACCTTGGCGTCGGCGACGAAGCGGTTCTCGCCTTCGCCGCGGCCAGTCAGGCCCCACAGCACCGGGCGATAGTCGATGTCGAGCACCCGCACCGTGCCGTGCCGGCGTGCGTGGGCCAGTGCAGTCAACGAAGCCTCGCGCACCGTCGGTGTCGACAAGTGCGTGCCGGTGATCAGCAGCGCGCGGCAACTGGCGATGAAGTCTTCGCGGATCAGCGACGCATCGAGCGCCATGTCAGCGCAGTTCTCGCGGTAGAACAGCAGCGGAAAGGCGTCGCGGTCTTTCAGGCCCAGCAGCACCAGCGCGGTCAGGCGCTGCGGGTCGACCTGCACCATGCTGGTGTCGCAGCCTTCGCGTTGCAGTGTGCGGGTCAGGAAGCGGCCCATCTGCTCGTCGCCGACGCGCGAGATCATCGCCACCTGCAGCCCCAGGCGCGCCGCGCCGAAGGCGATGTTGGCAGAGCTGCCGCCGAGGTACTTAGCAAAGCTGCTCGCGTCTTCGAGCGAGCAACCCACCTGCTGGGCGTACAGGTCCACCGCCAGCCGGCCCAGGCAGGCCAGGTCGAAGCGGCGCGGGCCAGGAAAGGTCAACACCGGCGTCATCAGATCGTCACCCCTTCAAGTTCCTGCATCAGTTTTTGCATCTCGGCGCCACCGGCCATCATGTCGAGCACCTCGTTCTTGGCCACGTTCTGCTTGGCGTAGGTGCCGAGCGACTGGCCGCGGTTGAGCAGCGTGAAGCTGTCGCCGATCGGGTAAGCGTGGTTCACGTTGTGGGTGATGAAGATCACCGAGATGCCACGTTCGCGCGCCTTGTTGATCAGCTTGAGCACGTTGACGCTTTGCTTCACGCCCAGCGCCGCGGTCGGCTCGTCGAGGATCAGCACGCGGGCGCCGAAGTGGATCGCGCGGGCAATCGCCAAGCACTGCTTTTCGCCGCCAGACATCGTGCCGATGATCTGCGCCGCATCGCRCACCTTGATGCCCATCTCGGCCAGCCGCTCGGTCGCGGTCTGCGCGGCCAGTGCGTGGTCCATCACCGGCAGCACACCGAACAACTTGCGAACCGGCTCGCGGCCCATGAAGAAGTTGCGTGCCACGCTCATCATCGGCACCAGCGCCAGGTCTTGGTAGACGGTGGCGATGCCGCGGTCCAGCGCTTCGCGCGGCGAGCCGAAGGCCACCGGATCGCCATCGACCAGGTACTGCCCCTTGTCGGGCCGGTGCACGCCGGCCAGCGTCTTGATCAGCGTCGACTTGCCGGCGCCGTTGTCGCCCAGCAGGCAGTGCACCTCGCCTTGCTTCAACCGCAGCGTCACACCGTTCAGCGCGATCACCGGGCCGAAGAACTTGCTGATGTTCTCGAGCTGGAGAATGAAGTCACTCATGCTTCGTTTCCCCTTCAACGCCGACCCAGCGCGACACGGCGCCGGATGTAGTTGTTGAACAGCACCGCGG
>NZ_JBFUGE010000832.1:0-2215 GCF_056403075.1 Ideonella sp. P3_A4
CAGCGTTCCGCAGGGGCGGGCATTGGACACCGCCCACCGAACGTCGGGGCAAATCCGGCTTGAATGAGGCGGCGCGACGGCGGCGGAGCTGACCGTCGCGACCATCTCTTCCTGGCCGGCAGGTCGAAGCTTCTTCAAAGGCGCACGACACCGAGCACGCGAGCTATTTCCACGCCTGACCGACCGAAAGGATGTGGCAAACCGGATCTTGGCCCGCCGGAGAAACCGGCATCAAACGCGGGTTTCTTCTCCTCAAGTTCAACGGCGACCTGCCGAAAACGTGACATCCCTTCCCTCCAGAACCAGGCGTCGCCGCAGCGGACACTGTCCGCGCGGCGATTGAACAATCGACTTGGACGAGCAGTGCCCCGATGACAGATGACAAGCGTGAAGCGATCAAAGCCGCCATCGCGGACGCGCTGGATCGGCGCAGAGGGATCCGCAAACCGTTGAGCGTCCCGGCCGGAATGGTGGTGGCGGGCAAGCAGTTGACCGCCCGCACCGTCGACATCGGCGTGCGGGGCCTGGCGATCGAGGTCGACGAGGCCTTGGCCGCCAAGGCCGAGTGCTACGTCGTGCTCACCCTGCCAGTCGACGGCCATGGCCACATGCTTCGCTTGCACGCCTCTGTCACGCATGCAATGCGCAGCAGCACCCACGGCTTCCGGGTCGGCCTTGAACTGATCAACGTCTCTGCGGAAAACGCCCACCTGATCGAGCAGTTTCTCGCCGCGTAGCCGCGCCCGGGCCCCAAGCGGGTTGCCGCGAGCAGGAACCGAGAGCGGGAGCCGCTGCGCTCAAGGCACCGGCCGCATGATGAACGCTCGTGCAACGCCGTCGAGCTTTCCGTCCCCGATGATCTCGCCCTTGTCGCTGATGCCGCGGAAGAAGAAGTCGGACCAGTGGGCGGTGTCGGCAGGGCTCAGCAGATCCTTGGCCAGCGTCATCTTCGTTCCTTCGTAGAGGAAAGCCTTCTCCGAAACGGGATGGTCGAACTTGATCCGCCCAACGATCTGGCCGTGGTTGTTGATGCGCAGGGCCCAGCTCTTGTAGCTGTCCGGCAGCAGGTCGGTCATGACGCCGTTCTCCCACTTCACCGCATGCACCCGATCGTCAGGCAGGGCGGCAATGCCCACTGCCGTGCCCTTGTTGTTGATGTCCGCGGGAAAGCAGTAGCGGCCGCCCAGGTCGGGCAGCTCGGTCAGCACGTTGTTCTGGTAGATGTAGCAACCGGTCTTCGAGCTGGTCGAGACATCTGCAACGACCGTGCCCGAGTCGTTGATGGCCGCAGGGGTGACCTGGCCGAGATCGCCCGGAATGGTGGTGAAGCTGGCGTCGCTGATCGAGTAGACGACCGCCTCGTAGAACGAACCGTCCACGGCCATCCTGTAGCCCGGAATCTGCCCGACCTTGTTGATCTCCCGGCCGACGAACCGGACGTCGGACTCGATGTAGTGCCGGCCGCTGTCGTCTTCGTAAAAAGTTCTCAGGCTGTTCGAATCGGAGTAGCTCTCGCCCATCACGACGCCGAGGTTGTTGATGGCCCAACCGCGCGCGGTTTCATCCGGCTGGACGGCCAGCTTCTTGAATTGACCGTTGCGGATCACAAAGGGTTGTTCGTGGCTGCGGGCGTTGCAGCACCACTCGCCCGTCATCTTTCCGTTGGGGCTGATGTCGTGCAGCGCGACCGTCTTTCCTTCGCCGCCGTCGATGGCCTCGATGGTGTACCGGGCAGCGAGACTGGGCTGCGACGCGCCAGCGAGCAGCGTGAAGGCCGCCGCGGCCAGCGGCGTGGAGAAAGAGATGTTGGGTTGCCTGCGGTTCATGGGACACGTCTCCTGATCAGGTGGAACATCGCCTTCAGCCGGTCACCGGCTCGGTGGTGAAGGCGTAGCTCATGCCGCCGATCACAGGCTTGCCGGTGACCTGCGACGGGCGTCGGCGTCATTGCGCTGAAGCGCTTCGGAATCCGGCACTCCGTGCCCCCCCCGAATCGATCATCTAGCGCTCAGATAACGCGTTAGATAAACATGCAACTCCGGGCAGCCGCCTGTTTGGCCGGATTGTGCAGCGGCCTGATGGCCTGCTCAATGGTTCAGCGACACTCCGCAACAATGTAACGTTAGCCCTGCCCCGATTCACTGCTGTCAAAAATGACCAGCCGGCAGTGTTGTGTCAGGAGACCCGCCCCTCACGGCCATGCCCCTCGCATCCG
>NZ_JBFUGE010000833.1:0-2214 GCF_056403075.1 Ideonella sp. P3_A4
GCTTGTGCATCTGCCATGTGGAAAACTCCTGAGTTGAAACCGCCGAGCAGCCGCCACTGGGAACGCATCAACGTTCCCGGCCATCGCTACGCCGTGGTGATATCGGACCCGGATGTACTTCTTATGAGCCCACTAGAAATACTAGCGGCCGGCGTTTCGTCCGGTTTGTCCGAATAGTGCGGCAAATCGCGTCGAGTTGGCGACTTTGCCTTCGAGAAACCACGTGGCTTGGCGGTGAAGCCGGGCTTGAACCTGCGCTGTTCAGGCCCCGCGTGCGCACAACAGGCCCACGTCAAGCCAGCACCGCCTCCTGCTTTGCTTCGGCCACCAAGCTGCGGCGCAGCGGCAAGGTGACGCGAAAGGTCGTGCCGCGTCCGACCTCGCTGTCGACACGGATGCTGCCTTGGTGCTTTTGCACGATGCCATAGGACACCGACAACCCGAGCCCCGTGCCTTTGCCGATCGGTTTGGTGGTGAAGAACGGGTCGAAGATCCGCGGCAGCACATCTGCCGGAATGCCGGAGCCGCTGTCGGCCACCTCGAACCACGCCTCGTCGACCTCGCCGAAGCTGGTGCCGCTGCGAACGACGATGCGGCCCCGCTCGCTGCCCATCGCATGCGCCGCATTCACCACCAGGTTCATCACCACCTGGTTGATCTGCGACGGCAGGCATTCGACCTCGGGCAGCTCGCCGTATTCCTTGACGATGTCGGCCTTGAACTTCACCTCRCTGGCGACGATGTTGAGCGTCGAGTCGATGCCCTTGTTCAGCTGCGCCAGTTGCCAGTCGGTCACCGAGTCGACATGCGAGAAGTCGCGCAGGTCCTGCACGATCTTGCGCACGCGCATCAGGCCCTCTTTCGAATCGCCCATCAGGCTGGGGAGATCCTCTTTGAGGTAGCCGATCTGCAGCTCCTCGTGCAGCGCAATCAGGGCCGGCGAGGTCCCGGCTTGCTCGTAGGCCGCGAGCATGCGAAACAGTTGTTCGAGGTAGCGCTCCAATGACCCGAAGTTCGAATAGATGTAGCCGATCGGGTTGTTGATCTCGTGGGCCACGCCGGCGGCCAACTGGCCGATCGACGCCAGCTTTTCCTGCTGGACGAGTTGCACCTCCAGGCTCTTGCGACCCGCCATTTCTTGCTGCAGCGCCTCGTTGGTCTGGACTAGCTTGCTGGTGCGCTCGACCACAGCGGCTTCGAGATTGTCGATCTGCAGTGCCAACTGCTGGGTCATCTGCCATTTCGCGGTCAGCGCCCGCGCGAGCTGATGCACCTCGATGTTGTCGAAGGGCTTCTTCAGGATCAGCAACCTGTCCTGCGCGTTGAGGCGCTGAAACACCTCTTCCCAGGACGTATCCGAATAGGCGGTACAGATCACCACCTGCAAGCGCGGATCGACCTGCCACAGGCGCTCGATGGTCTCGACGCCATCCCAGCCCGGCGGCATCCRCATGTCGACGAAGGCCATGGCATAGGGCAGACCCTTGTCCAGCGAGGCCTGCACTTTGGCGAGGCCTTCCTGGCCCTGGTAGGCCGAGTCGAGCTCGAACTGCGGCGCCGCGTCGGCCACGGGTTCGTCGCCGAAGAGCGCGGCGCGGGCCGCGTCCAGCGCCGACTTGGCTGGCGACTGCGGCGCAAGAATCTTGCGAAAGTCCTCGTGGATCGTCGGCATGTCGTCGACGAGCAGGATGCGGCGGTTCGAGGGCGTGGTCATGAAGCTTTCGTGGACGACTCGGCGGCCACATGGTGTTGGGTTTCAGCGGTCTTCGGCTGCAGCGGCAGCTCGAGCGTGAAGACGGCGCCCTGACCGGGCCCTGCGCTGGCCGCGTGCAAGGTGCCGCCCATTTCGCGCGCAGCCAGCACACAGCTGTGCAGGCCGAAGCCGTGGCCGTCTTTCTTGGTGGTGAAGCCGTGCGCGAAGATTCGCGTCAGGTTCTCGGCTTCGATGCCTTCGCCGGTGTCGGCCACCGCCACTGTCAGCGTCTGCTCGCCCGCCAAGCTGACGCGCAACGTGAGCTTGTGGGTTCCGCCGGGCACGCTCTGCATCGCATGGCGTGCGTTGCCAATCAGGTTGACGAGGATCAGCAGCACGCGATGCTTGTCGAGCATCAACTCGGGCACCGATTCGAAGTCACGCAGCACCTCCACGTCCCGGGCCAGCAAGGCGCCGGTGTCGATTCGCAGCGCGTCCTCGACCAGCTCGCGGATCTGCAC
>NZ_JBFUGE010000834.1:0-2209 GCF_056403075.1 Ideonella sp. P3_A4
CCAAGGCACACCGTTCATCGCCGGCAGCACGCGCGTCTTCGGCCCCAGCAGCGGCGCGATGCCGCGCGCCACCGCCGTCAGCGCCGGGCCCTTGACAGCGATCAGCACCAGGTCTTGCGGGCCCAGCGCTGCCGCGTCGTCGCTGGCCACGGCCGGCGCCTGCAGCAGCTGGCCGCCTTGCTGCAGTTGCCAGCCGCGTTCGCGCAGTGAATGCAAGGTCGAGTTGCGGGCCAGCGCACTGACCTGCGCCTGTTTCGCCAGCGCGAGCTTCGCGCCGATGAGTCCGCCGATCGAGCCGGCGCCGATGATGCAAACCTTCATGTCTTGGAGGGCGTGGCTTGCGCAGCCGCGCGGTAGTTGTTCTTCAGATGATCGGGCACACGTTCGTCGAAACCGAGTGCCACACGTTGGACCTCGGGGCTGTCGGTGGGTGGTGCGCCCACACCCAGCGCCGATGCGCGCGGTGCGGGCGCGGCGGCCACCGTGCCGGCCAGCCGGCCAATGCCGGTGATCTCGCATTCCACCACGTCACCCGGGTCGACCGAGCGCGAGTGGCAAGGTGTGCCCATCAGGATCACGTCACCGGGCAGCAGCGTGATGTGGCGCGCAATATCGGCGATCACATAGTGCGGGCCCCAGATCGTCTCGTCGCCGATGTGGGCCTCTTGCACGACGCGGCCGTTGCGGTACGTGCGCAAGGTCTGCTCGAACAGGTTCACGCCACGCACGAGGCCCGGACCGATCGGCAGCAGCGTGTCGGCGCCCTTCACCCGCAGCATCGAGCCTTGGTCGGTGTCGCGAAAGTCTTGCAGGCCCATGTCGAGCGCGCAGCAGAATCCTTCGATGCAATCCCAGGCTTCGTCGGGCGTCACGTTGCGGGCGGTGCGGCCGATGACCACCGCGTACTCGCCCTCGTAGTTCAGGTACTTGCAGTCTTCGGGTTTGAGGATCTGCCCGCCATGGCCATTCAACGCAGTAGGAGGCTTGGTGAAGTAGGTCGGCGTCTCGGTCGGCTTCGGCTTGTTGCGCGTTTCGATGCTGCGTGAAAGGTACGAGATGTGGACGGCGATGATCTTGCTGGGGTCGACTGGTGGCAGGTGGGTCAAGCCTGTCGGGTCGAGGGGTCGGCCATCGTCGAGCAGCAGGCGGCCATCGTCTTGCATCGTGCCCCAGAAGGGGCTGCCGCCGCTCATCACGCGGCGGCGTTCGACGCGGGGGCCGCGCATCACGGCGGGGAGGTCTTTGAGAGGGAATTCGAAGTTCATGTCTGCGGTGGGTGAAGGCTGTGCGTGCGGAGGATGTGGCGGCAGGGTGGCGGCGGTGCCCCCGGCCCACGGCCAGCTCGCGGGCGACTGTCGAGGTGCGCTATGTACATCCGCATCAACACCGTTGTGCACTAGAGGCGTTGGGGCGACCGCGAATGAGGCCTGAGGCCGGGGGCACCGCCGCCACCCTGCTGCTGCCGTCGATGGCGTGGCACGCCGTTGCCTGCCACGGGTGTGCCTGGGGTCGGTGGATCGGGACAGGTTCGGCGGTCTTCATTCGCGGTCGCCCCAACCGCCGCACGAGAACACGTGGCCGACCGAGAGCCAGCAGCAAGCGCACCCCGGCTCCCCGCGAGCGGACCGCCGAAGATGGCCCGGTCCGCCGGCCCCCGCCACAACCTCGGCACGCATTGAACTCATTCAGCATCGAACCACATATGGACGTTGCCAGTGCCCCGCGCGTTCTCATATGCCGACAACGCCTCGCCACGTGCCCGGCAATCGCGCCCACCCATTGCACCCACCATCTGCAGATAGTGCGCGCCGAAAGCCTCCCAAGGCAGCTTGCGGTATTCGCTGTCCCACCCATCGAGCACCAGATCGTGCCGGCCTTCAGTGAACAGCTCGATCGCGCGCTTGTCACTCTCGATGTTCTCCGGCCGCGCGACATTGCTCTCGTGAAAGATGCGTGGGTGCTTCGGTGTCCAGTCGATGTTGTTGAACTTGTGGCTCAAGGCGCCTGAAGCCAGCAACAGCACGCGCAGATCACTGCGGTGGATCGCCTCGCCGATCACCTCGCCCGATTGCACGAAGTGCTTCGGCTCACAGTTCTGGCACGAACTGACCGAAACGATCGGTGTGGCTTCGAGTCGCAACTGCTTGACCACATTGATCGTCGCGTAGTGGCGGCCGAGGTCTGGGTGCTCGATCGCGCGGCTTTGCAC
>NZ_JBFUGE010000835.1:0-2208 GCF_056403075.1 Ideonella sp. P3_A4
ATCCGATAGCGCTGCCGCTCTTCGGCATACGAGCCTGATGGGCCGAATGGCTCGTCTTCGAGGGTGACGACGTGCTTGACGATCCGGCGGCCCGAGGCCAGGGTTTCGGTGGCGGCCGGCGGATCTTTCAAGTCCGCACGTTGCTTGATCACCTGGACGTACGGCTTGTCGATGCTGTCCTTCAGTTGCGACCGGTTGGTGCGCTCGCTGTAGTCGTCCGGGATGAGTGCACAACCGCTGAGCGCCACGCAGAGCGCGGCAATGGCGAAGGCAAGGGTCTTGCGCATGGGTGGTCCTGGTGTCTGGAATGTTGACGAATTCTGGCAAACACCCATCATTTGTCGAGTTAGTCTCTTTCAAGATTTCTCAACCGCGGGCGACCAGGCCTGGCGCTGGCGCGGCTTGCAGCATTTCTTGTACGCCGTACAATGAATCACTGAACGGCGATCAACGATCGATCCGCGCCGTTCAGCCCTCATGGCAAGGGAAAGGAGCCCGCATGGACCTGATCGACCGCCTCGCGGCGCTGCGCAGCRCCTACGTCGCCCGCCACCCCGCCAGTGCCGCGCAGTACGAAGCTGCCTGCGCGCACCTGCCCGGCGGCAACACCCGCTCGGTGCTGTTCTACGAGCCCTTCCCGCTGGCCATCGTCAAGGGCCAGGGTGCCCAGCTGTGGGACGCCGACGGCCACGAGTACACCGACCTGCTGGGCGAGTTCACCGCCGGCGTCTATGGCCACTCGAACCCGGTGATCCGCGCGGCGATCGACGCGGCGCTGGACCAGGGCATCAACCTGTCCGGCCACAACCTGCTGGAAAGCCGGCTCGCCGGCCTGGTCAGCGCGCGCCTCCCGTCGATGCAGCGGCTGCGCTTCACCAACTCCGGCACCGAGGCCAACCTGATGGCGCTGGCCAGCGCGATCGCCTTCACCGGCCGGCGCAAGGTGCTGGTCTTCAAGGGCGGTTACCACGGCGGCGTGCTGAGCTTTGCCAACGGCGGCTCGCCGATCAATGTGCCGCACGAGTTCATCGTCGGGCGCTACAACGACCTGGCCCACGCTCGATCGCTGATCAACGACAACGCCGCCCACCTGGCCGCGATCCTGGTCGAGCCGATGCAAGGCGCAGGCGGTTGCATCCCAGGTGAGCCCGACTTCTTGCGCGGCCTGCGCGATGCTGCCGACGCAGTCGGCGCGATGCTGATCTTCGACGAGGTGATGACCTCGCGCCTGTCGCCCGGTGGTCGCCAACAGTTGCTGGGCATCACGCCAGACCTGACCACTGTCGGCAAGTACATCGGCGGCGGCATGTCGTTCGGCGCCTTCGGTGGCCGGGCCGACGTGATGGCGTTGTTCGACCCGCGCCGCCCCGGCCACCTGCCGCACGCCGGCACCTTCAACAACAACGTGCTGTCGATGTCGGCCGGCATCGCCGGGCTGAGCCAGATCTACACCGCCGAGGCCGCCATCGCGCTGAACCAGCGCGGTGATGCACTGCGCGAGCGCTTGAACGCACTGTGTCGCGATCACGACGCCGAGTTGCAGTTCACCGGCCTGGGCTCGTTGATGAACGTGCACGCCACGGCCCGGCCCATTCGCAGCGTCGAAGACCTGCCGACCGATGGCCAGCCGCTGCGCGACGCGTTCTTCTTCCACCTGCTGGAGCAAGGCTTCTACACCGCGCGGCGAGGCTTCATCAGCCTGTCGCTGCCCTTGACCGACGACGACCTGGCCGGCTTCGCGCAGGCGGTCGAGCGTTTCGTGGCGGCCTGAGCGGCATGATCGGCGCTACCGCGGCGGCCAAGCGGCCGGCGAAGAGACCTGTTGCCATCGCCAAGGAGCCGGCAGCACCGGCGCTGAGCGCCGAGCGCATCGTCGAGGCGGCACTCGCACAAATTGGCGAGCGTGGGCTGGAGCGCTTCAGCCTGCGTGATGTGGCGCGGGCGCTGGGCGTCTACCCCACCGCGGTCTACTGGTACTTCCGCAGCCGCAACGAACTTCTGGCCGCCGTGTGCGCCTACGCGCAGCGCGACATCGTGCCGCCACCGCGCCAGGGCGACTGGCAGACCTGGCTGCGAGAGCTGTTCCGGCGCTACCGCCAGGCGATGCGGCGCCAGCCGCACCTGGCCCAGTTGGTCGGTGCGCAGATGCTGTCCAACGCCAGCCTGGACTTGACGCTGGTCGACAGCATCCTGCACATGCTGCAGCAG
>NZ_JBFUGE010000836.1:0-2208 GCF_056403075.1 Ideonella sp. P3_A4
CCTCCACACGGCGTGCTACTGGGCAGTCCAGCCGCCGTCGACGCTGAGCGTCGTGCCGCGCACCTGGTCGGCAGCGGGCGAACACAGGAAGGCGGTGATGCCGCCGATCTGCTCCGGCGTCGCGAACTCCATCGAGGGCTGTTTGTCGGCCAGCAGCCGCATGCGCGCCTCGTCTTCGGAGATGCCTTCGCGCGCGGCCCGATCGTCTATCTGCTGTTGCACCAGCGGCGTCAGCACCCAGCCGGGGCAGATGGCATTGCAGGTGATGCCGCTGCGTGCGGTTTCCAGCGCGACGACCTTGGTCAGGCCAACCACGCCGTGCTTCGCGGCGACGTAGGCCGATTTCGTCGCCGACGCGACCAGCCCATGCGCCGACGCGATATTGACGATGCGGCCCCAGTTGCGGCTGCGCATGTGCGGCAGTGCGGCCTTGATCGCGTAGAAGTTCGACGACAGGTTGACCGCCAGGATCTGCTCCCATTTGTCGTCAGGGAAATCCTTGACCGGTGCGGTGTGCTGGATGCCGGCGTTGTTGACCAGGATGTCGATGCGGCCGAAGGTCTCGACGCATTGCGTCACCATCGCGACAACCTCGGACGCCACCGAGACGTCGGCCGCGCTGTGCACGACCCGCACGCCGTGTTCGGCAGCCAGGCTCTGCGTCAGCGCGCGGATCTGCGGCGCATCGCCAAAGCCGTTCAACAGGATGTCGGCGCCTTGCGCGGCCAGCGCGTTCGCGATGCCGAGACCGATGCCGCTGGTCGAGCCGGTCACCACGGCGGTCTTGCCTTTGAGCATGCATTCCTCCTGGGGAGTTTCAGAAACAGGGAGCGGGGAAAAGCGGGCAGACGCCGTCAGACGATGCCGAACAGGTAGTAGGCGGCGATGACGACGAACACCGCCATCGTCTTGATGCAGGTCACCGCAAAGATGTCCTTGTAGGAGGTCTTATGGGTYAGGCCTGTCACCGTCAGCAAGGTGATGACGGCGCCGTTGTGCGGCAGCGTGTCCATGCCGCCGCTGGCCATCGAGGCCACGCGGTGCAGCACCTCGAGCGGAATGCCTGCCGCTTGCGCGCCGGCGATGAACTGGTCGGCCATCGCCGCCAGCGCGATGCTCATGCCGCCCGACGCCGAACCGGTGATGCCGGCCAGCGTGGTCACGCTGATCGCTTCGTTCACCAACGGGTTCGGAATGGCTTTCAGCGCGCCCTGGATCACCAGGAAGCCGGGCAGCGCCGCGATCACCGCGCCGAAGCCGTATTCGGACGCCGTGTTCAGCGAGGCCAGCAGTGCGCCGGACACCGCTGCCTTGCTGCCTTCGGCGAACTTGGTGATCACCGGCTTGAAGGCGAACGCCAGCACCGTCAGGATGCCCAGCAGCAACGCGCCTTCGACGGCCCAGATGGCCTGCAGGCTGGTGACCTGCGTGACCACCGGGTGCGCCATGGCCAGCTGCACCTCGTAGGTCTTGCCGTAGAAGGCCGGGATCGCGCTGACCAGCAGCAGATTCGCCACGCCGACGACCAGCAGCGGCAGCAGCGCGATCAGCGCATTCGGCAGCGCTTCGGTGGCCACCGGCGCCGGCTCGTTGGTGTGGCCTTCGCCATAACCTTCATTCGACGCGGCGGCCGCGCGGCGGCGCCATTCGAGGTAGCTCAGGCCGGCGATCAGGATGAAGACCGAGCCGACCACGCCCAGCCAGGGCGCAGCCCAGGTGGTGGTCTTGAAGAACGTGGTCGGGATGATGTTCTGGATCTGCGGGCTGCCGGGCAGCGAATCCATCGTGAACGTGAAGGCGCCCAGCGCGATCGTGCCGGGGATCAATCGCTTCGGGATGTTGCTGGCCTTGAACATCTCGGCGGCGAACGGGTAGACCGCGAACACCACCACGAACAGCGACACGCCGCCATAGGTCAGCACCGCGCAGACCAGCACGATGGACAGCATCGCGCGCTGCCGACCGACCACGCCGATCACCGCCGCGACGATGGCTTTCGAGAAGCCCGACAACTCGACCACCTTGCCGAAGATGGCGCCGAGCAGGAAGACCGGGAAGTACAGCTTGACGAAGCCGACCATCTTCTCCATGAACACGCCGGAGAACATCGCCGGCACGGCCTCCGGATCGGTAACCAGCACCGCCAGCAGCGCGCAGACGGGGGCGAACAGGATGACGCTGTAGCCGCGGTAAGCCACGAGCATCAGC
>NZ_JBFUGE010000837.1:0-2203 GCF_056403075.1 Ideonella sp. P3_A4
GACCGTCACAGTCGACCTGATCAACGACGGCAGCGCCGAGTTGGCGCAGTGGTTCGACCTCGTGCTGTCGAACGCCGTCGGCGCGACGCTGATGCCAGAGACACATGGCCGCGCGACGATCGGCGCGAACGACGCCACGCCCGTCGGCTCGCCGCAGATCTCGGTCTCCGACGCGATCGCTGGAGAAACGGACGGCGTGCTGACATTCGTCGTCTCGCTGAGCGCGCCATCGAACCAGACGGTGAGCGTCAACTACAGCAACAGCAACCTCACCGCACTGAACGGCAGCGACTATCTCGCCCGCAGTGGTACGTTGACCTTCGCGCCGGGCGAAACGACGCAGGTTGTGCAGATATCGGTGTTGGACAACGCGACACTGGAAAGCAGCGAGTTCCTGACGCTGAACCTGTCCGGCGCGGTCAACGGCACCATCGTCCGGCAATTCGGCTGGGGCTCGATCGTCGACAACGATGCTCCGTCCGGCACGCCGGTGTTGCGCGTGAGTGACCAGGTGGTCGACGAAGCCGCCGGCACCGTCAGCGTCACCATCACGCTGGACAAGCCGAGCACCAGCGCCGTGCAGGTCAACTACGCCACCGCCAAGGGCAGCGCGCAACCAGGCTCCGATTTCACGGCCACCGGAAGCCACACCCTCAGCTTCCTGCCCGGCGAGATCACCAAGACCATCACGATCGACCTGACCAACGACGGTGCGAAGGAAGCAGGCGAGTACTTCGACCTCGTGTTCTCTTCACCGGTCGGCGCCACCTTGCCCGATGCGAACTCGCGCATCTTCATCGCCCCCAGTGACGACGCGGCGGTGGCGACGCCGACGGTCAGCGTTTCCGACGCCGCCGTCAGCGAGACCGACGGCTACCTCGAGTTCGTCGTCTCGCTGAACCAGCCGTCGACGCAGAACGTCACCGTCAACTACAGCAACAGCAACCTCACCGCGGCCAACGGCAGCGACTACCAGGCCCTGTCCGGCACGCTGACCTTCGTGCCCGGGCAGACGACACAGATCGTGCGTATCCCCGTGCTCGACAACGTCACCGCCGAGGCTACCGAGTTTCTGACCCTGAACCTGACCAGCGCAGTCAATGCGACCATCGTCCGGCAGTATGGCTGGGGCAGCATCGCCGACAACGACGCCACCACCGGCGCACCGGCGCTGAGCGTCAGCGACGGCATCGTCGATGAAGCGAACGGCCGTGTCACCTTCACGATCACGCTGGACAAACCCAGTACCAGCCAGGTCACCGTCAACTACGCCACCGCAGACGGCACGGCCACCACCAAGGGCGGCGACTACGAGTCGCAGGCCAAGCAGACGCTGGTCTTCGGCCCAGGCGAGGTCAGCAAGACCGTCACGGTCAATCTGCTGGACGACACCAGCAACGAATCGACTGAGTACTTCGACCTGGTGCTGAGCGGCGCCGTGAACGCAACGATCGGCGACGCACGCGGCCACGTCTTCATCCCGCAGAACGACGGCGCGCCGAGCGCGCTGCCGGTCATCTCGGGCGCGGCGATCTCGGCACAGGAAGGCGGCGGCTTCATCGAATTCGTCGTCACGCTCAGCGCCCCGTCGACCAGCACGGTCAACGTCAGCTACAGCAACAGCAACGGCACGGCCGCCAACGGCAGCGACTACCAGGCGCTCAGCGGTGTGCTCACCTTCACACCAGGACAGACAACCCAGATCGTTCGCATGCCGGTGCTCGACGACGTGACGGCCGAATCCACCGAGACCTTCAAGCTCAACCTGTTCAGCCCGGTCAATGGCCAGGTCGGCACCAGCGAGGTCATCGCCTCGATCATCGACAACGACAGCGCCCCGCCCCCCGACTTGATCGACTTCGGCACCGGCAATGCCGACATCCTGATCGGACGTCCTGGCGCCAATGAAGTCGAAGGCGGCACAGGCAACGACGCGCTCGACGGCGTGAACGGCGTCGTCATGCGCGGCGGCGCCGGCAACGACTTGTACATCGTCGAATCAGCCAGCGATTCGGTCACCGAACTGTCCGGCGATGGCACCGACCGTGTGGCCAGTTACGTGAACTACACGCTGGGTGCGAACGTCGAGAACCTGTCGCTGTTCGGCTCGGCAGCCAAGGGCACCGGCAACTCGCTGAACAACTCCATCACTGGCAACTCGGCCGACAACACCCTGACGGGCTTGGCCGGCAAGGACGTGCTC
>NZ_JBFUGE010000838.1:0-2195 GCF_056403075.1 Ideonella sp. P3_A4
CAGTGTCACGTCGACACTGGGCGGACTGCTCCGCTCGGGTACCGACAGGCTTGGCTTGACGACGCCTGAAGAGGACCGCCCACCGCCCACCGCCGAAGAACTGCGTGCCACGCGCGAACAGGAAGCACGGCGGAAGCAGGAGAAGGCGGCAGCCAAGGCCCAGCGGCTCGGGCCGGCCAAGGATTTCGAAGGCACGCGCAAATGAGTCAGTGTCGATCTTCAACAAGGGAGAAAACGATGCCTTACAACGCCGCCATCCGCATGCCCGGTGCAGGTGTCCATGTCATTCCGATGGGTTCGCCGCTGCGCCACGTCATCGTCCATTACGACCCGCCCGTGGGCGGCTTCGGTACCGCGCGCAGCGTCACGCTGGATTGCGCAAACAAATCGGACCTCGCCGAGGTATGGAAGGCCGGGGTGGACCAATGGGCAAAGAGAATGACGCTGCTCAACACCGAGGAGGACGCCATTCCCACCGGATTCCACAAGGTCATGCACGCTGACATGACTCAAGTGCTGATGTGCAATTGGCAAAGCACGTTGACCGACAACCACCAGCACTGGGTGGACGCAGGAACGGAGTCGATCAAGCCCGACCACCTGGGTCGCCTGTTGGAGCTGCTGATCAAGGCGAGATTTCTGGCCATGGCCAGCATTCCTCATCTCATCAACAACGTGCGAACGTGAGCGAACGGGGCCGCCCCGGCTGATCGGCCAGCGGCCCGTGTCCTGGCGGCGACCGACCATCGTCGCGCCGCGAAGCGCCATGCGCAGATCGTGGCGGATGCGCACGGTTCTCAATGACGGCTTAGGCACGCGAGCTGGAGCCGTCCGTGTCTCGGGTCAGCCGATTGATCGCGCGAGCCGAAGTGCGGGTCCGGTCCTGATGCCGGCCGGCGCATGAGGTGCTTGCTCGATTACCATCGATCGAAACGGCCTTAAGGCCGACAAGTCTTCGATTGAAAAGGGGCCCGAGTGCAGACACTGGACGAGATGTTGAGCCGCAGCCTGTTGACCCCCGCCCAGCATGCCGAGATCAGCGCCTGGATTGCGCAGGCGAGAACACCCGAGGCGATCATGCAGATGCCCAAAGCGCTTTGGCGCAGCCTGGCCTTGGCCAGTGCGTTGATGAACGTCGACGCGGACCTCACCCAGCCCCCGCTGCTTTCTGCCGGTTGATCGCAGAATGACGCTTCTTGAAGCGCGCATCCCCATCTATGCGGATGACATGGCCATGCTTGCCAAGCATCGTCGCAGACCGGCCTGACGATGTTCGTCAAAAGGTCAATGGCTAACCCCTTATGTCATCTACTCCGACGCTTCACTTCTTCTGCGGCAAAGCCGGGGCCGGCAAGACGACTGTCGCGTCACGCCTCGCGCAAGAGCTCGGCGCGATGCTGATATCCGAAGACATCTGGCTCATGCGCCTGTTTGGCGATGAGATGAAGGTCTTCGATGACTACGTCCGGTTCTCGAAGCGGCTGAAGACAGTGGTCGGCCCGCTTGCCGTAGGCCTGTTGAACAGCGGCCAATCCGTGGTGCTGGACTTCCAGGCCAATACCAGGGCAGGTCGCAGTTGGTTTCGCTCGGTGTTCGAGCAAGCTGGGGCTGCGCACGTGCTGCACTACGTGAACACCTCCGACGAGACTTGCCTGGCGCAGATCGCCAAGCGCAATGTCGAGCGGCCAGAAGGCTCCCATCACTTGACGGAAGACGACTTCACCTACGTCTCTTCCTTTTTCCAGGCGCCTGAAGAGACTGAAGGTTTCAACATCGAGATCCACACGCAGTGATCCTGGTGAAGCCCAGCGGCAGGGTCAGTCTCTGAACTGTTTGGCCACGAAGGCCCACACCATGCGTGACGCGTCTGGCCCTCGCTTGTCACTGAAAGGCTTGTTGGCGGCACCGCCGCTCCAGGCGTGGGCCAATCCGCCCACCGCCACCAGAGTCGCCACGGTGCTGCCCTTGCGCTTGAAGTCTGTCACCGACATGGGGTAGCGCTTGCCGCGCTGAATGTTGCGGGCTTGACCGGGCCGGGCGCCTGCTGCGTCGGCCCAGACCTGCGCCGCCACGTGGCCGTTGTGTGGCGAGACGATGATGTCGGCATCTCCGTGGATCACCAGCAGCGGCGGCCAGTTGGCTTCCATCGTGACCGGCGTGGCAGCGAGCGGCCGGGTGTGCCGACGACCCTGCAT
>NZ_JBFUGE010000839.1:0-2191 GCF_056403075.1 Ideonella sp. P3_A4
CAACGCGCGCAACCCGGAGGGCCAGCACGGCCTGTACCTGGCCTTGCGCGAAAACTCGTTCGATGTGGTGCCGCTGCTGCTGAACCATCCGCAGCTCGACGTCGAAGCCACCAGCCCCGCTGGTGAGACGCTGCTGATGATGGCCGCCTTGCGCGGCCGGATCGACGCGATGAAGCAGCTGATGGCGCGTGGCGCCCAGGTCAACCGCGAGGGCTGGGCGCCCTTGCACTACGCCGCCTCGGGCAACGACCAGGCGGCGGTGGTGTTGTTGCTGGAGCGTGGTGCCGAGCTCGATGCCCGGGCGCCGAACGGCAACACGCCCTTGATGCTGGCTGCCGGTTTCGGCAGCGTGGATGCGGCGGATCTGCTGGCCCTGCGCGGCGCCGACGTGACGCTGCAGAACAAGGCGGGGCTGCGAGCCGCCGACTATGCCCGCAAGGCGGACCGGCTGTGGCTCGCACAGCGGCTGGACGCCATCGCGAAGCGCGCCCGTCCTTGACGGGGGGCCGAATCCGCCTCTGGGTTTTGTGCAGTTGATCGGTCGTGTGGCCGGCCTATCATGAACACTTGGCTTGCCTGCAGGAGGAGCCATGTTCACACCGCTTGTTCGCTCTGCAACAGCACTGCTTTTCTTCTTGTTGACCGCATCGGCTGCGGCAGAAGTTCAGCTCCAGCTCTATACCGAAGAATATCCGCCTGTCACTTTCGCGCGTGCAGGCAAGGCTGCCGGCCTCGGTACCGAAGTGGTCGAAGAGATCATGCGCCGCCTCGGCACCTCGGCACCGATCGAAGTGGTGCCATGGGCGCGCGGTTACAAACAAGTGACCAGCTTGCCCAACATCGGGTTGTTTGCCACCACCCGCACCGCCGAGCGCGAGAAGTTGTTCCATTGGGTCGGTCCGATATCGGCCACCACGGCCCATTTCTATACGCGCCGTGGCGGCCCGTATTTTGACAATCTGGAGCAGGCGCGCAGCGCAGAACGCATCGTGATTCCGCGCGACTGGTACCTGGAGCAAATGCTGCGCGGCATGGGCTTTGGGAACATCAACGCAGTCAACACGCCAGCACTGGCGGTGCGCATGCTGGCGGCGGGGCGTGCGCCCTTGATGGCGCTCGATGACGTCACGCTGGCCGATACGCTGGTGGCGGCCGGCGTCAATGCCAATGACATCGAAACCGGCCCCGTGATTACCCAGGCGGTTCAATACATCGCGTTCTCGCGTGACACGCCGGATGACGTGGCCATCCGCTGGCAGAGAACGCTCGACGAAATGAAGGCGGACGGCAGCTTTGAACGGATCTACGCCAAATGGCTGCCTGGGGTGAAGCCGCCGGGCCTGCGCTGACCTGCGTCGGCAGCGTGGATGCAGCGGATGTGGTGGCTCAGCCCTTCAGGCCGGCCAGGTCGGCGATCGCCAGACCGAAGTAGCCGAGGACGGCGACGACCAGCAGGGCTTCGATTTGCGAGTAGCCCAGTTGTGCGCTGGTGTTCGTGAAGAGGTTGATCAGACGTTGTTTCATCATGGCCCTTGTGAGGTTGATTGGTTGTTCGATTGGCCCGCGTCGGCCCTGAGGCCAACTCGGCGATCCTTGCGAAGTGGCTTTTGGCGCCTCCGCGAGGTCTCGGGTTCAGGCGGATTGCAAGAACCCGGCTTTGCTGTTATTGGTTTCTTGCGACAGCAGGGCGACTGTGACAGGGTCTGACGACAGTTTCAAGACAAAACATAGGGATTACCCCCATCTCGTGATTTCGCTCACGACGAAATTTAGGGTTTTCACTGACGGGCACGATTGAGGCTGGCGCAGAGCGATTGAGCGGTGCCGGGCCTCGGCTTCACGGGCCAGAGCGCCGTGCGGTGGGGTGGGGTGCCTTACAAGGGCCGCCGAGCGGCCGTCAGCCTTGTCAGGTTTTTTCCGACACCCGGCTTGTCTGTCAGCCGACTGTTGTTGGCCAAAGTGCTTCTCTACAGTTCGTGACATGGGTTTCGCGCCGAAGCCCACACCCCAAGGAGAACTCCATGCACCACGCCGAAGCCGCTCTGAACCCGTTCACGATGATGACGGACCCGGAAGCCATCTTGCTGGCCATGGAGCGTTCTGACCGCCTGAATCATCTGCAGCGCCGCGTCTGCCGCCCGCTGGACCGTCCGCTGATCCCGAAGGTCAAGGCTGCCGAGCTGGCCGCCTA
>NZ_JBFUGE010000840.1:0-2189 GCF_056403075.1 Ideonella sp. P3_A4
CCGGCGATCAAGGCCATCCTGAAGGCCGTGGGCGACGAGATTCCCGTGCAGCTGGGTGGTGGCATCCGCGACCTCGACACGATCGAGCGTTACCTCGACGACGGTCTGAGTTACGTGATCATCGGCACCGCTGCGGTCAAGAACCCCGGCTTTCTGCAAGACGCCTGCACCGCGTTCGGCGGCCACATCATCGTCGGGCTTGATGCGAAAGACGGCAAGGTCGCGACCGACGGCTGGAGCAAGCTCACCGGCCACGAGGTGATCGACCTGGCGAAGAAGTTCGAGGACTACGGTGTCGAAGGCGTGATCTACACCGACATCGGCCGTGACGGCATGCTGACCGGCCTCAATATCGAAGCGACGGTGAAGTTGGCCCAAGCCCTGACGATCCCGGTCTTCGCGTCCGGCGGGCTGTCCAGCATCGCCGACATCGAGGCGTTGTGCGCAGTCGAAGGCGAGGGCATCGAAGGCGTGATCTGCGGCCGCTCGATCTACACCGGCGCGCTCGATTTCGCCGCCGCGCAAGCCCGCGCCGACGAGCTGGCCGAGGCCGGCTAGACCGCCGCTTCAGGGGCCGTCGATGCGCGGCCCCAGCCAGGCGGCAGCTCGCGCAACACCGCCTTTGCATCCAGCGACCGGATCGGCACGCTGCGGTCCGCCGGGATGCGCTGCGCGGCCAGCAGCGCCTCGTAACGCAGAGCGGTGACGCGCAAGAACGATGCGAAGTTGCCGACCTCGCCGCGCGCCACCACCAGCTCGTCGTACAGCCGCTCGATCAGCTGCACCACGCCGAGGCTGTCACGCTCGGCGATCTCTTCCAGCACTGCCCAGAAAAGGTTCTCCAGCCGGATGCTGGTGACCACGCCATGCAACCGCACCGAGCGGGTGCGGCCTTCGTAACTGGCCGGTTCGGCGCTGATGAAAATCTCGCACATGGGCCGTCTCGTCGGGTGGGTGTCGGGCCTGCCAATGTAGGCCACGACACCCTGCCGCTCAAGTCTCGATGCGGGTGCCGAGCACGGCCAGGAACTGGCGGATCCACGCCGGGTGCGCCGGCCAGGCTGGCGCGGTGACGAGCTTGCCGTCAGTCACTGCTGCGTCGATCGCAATGCCGCAGTACTCGGCACCGGCCAGTTCCACCTCGACCTGGCAGGCCGGGTACGCCGACACGCGCCGGCCTTTGATCAGCCCGGTGGCGGCCAGCAGCTGCGCGCCGTGGCAGACCGCGGCCACGGGCTTGTCGGCCTGCAGGAAGTGGCGGGTGATCTCGACCACGCGGCTGTTCATGCGCAGGTACTCGGGCGCGCGACCGCCCGGGATCACCAGCGCGTCGTAGGCCTCGGGCTTCACGTCGGCAAAGCTGGCGTTCAGCGTGAAGCGGTGGCCCGGCTTTTCGCTGTAGGTCTGCGCGCCTTCGAAGTCGTGGATCGCCGTGTGGATGAAGTCGCCGGCTTTCTTGTCCGGCGCCACAGCATGCACCTCGTGGCCGACCGCCAGCAGCGCCTGGAAAGGCACCATGGTTTCGTAGTCTTCGCCATAGTCGCCGCACAACATCAGGATCTTCTTCGCCATCGATGCTCTCCTTGAATGGGGCCCCGGCGCACCCGAGCGCCGGCGGTGAACCATTTTGGTGAGCGGGTGCATGGGCGTGGTAACAGCGGGCTGTGACCCGGTTTGCAGGTGCCGGGCTGCGACAATCGGGGCCGTCGTTCCACTGTCTGCGCACCGCCTCGCCATGCTCGCCAAACGCATCATTCCCTGCCTCGATGTCACCGGCGGCCGCGTCGTCAAAGGCGTCAACTTCGTCGAGCTGCGCGATGCCGGCGACCCGGTCGAGATCGCCGCGCGTTACAACGAGCAGGGTGCCGACGAGCTGACTTTTCTCGACATCACCGCCACCAGCGACGGGCGCGACCTGATCCTGCACATCATCGAGGCGGTGGCGTCGCAGGTCTTCATTCCGCTGACTGTCGGCGGCGGAGTGCGCACAGTCGAAGACGTGCGCCGCTTGCTCAATGCCGGTGCCGACAAGGTCAGCTTCAATTCGGCGGCGGTGGCGAACCCGCAGGTGATTCGCGACGCGTCAGAGAAATACGGTGCGCAAGCGATCGTCGTGGCGATCGACGCCAAACGCCGCCATGGCGACGACCTGGCCGCGCGCGGCCCGGGCTGGGATGTGTACACCCACG
>NZ_JBFUGE010000841.1:0-2186 GCF_056403075.1 Ideonella sp. P3_A4
GAATGAAGCTTGGGAGAGAGTGCTCTGGCTTCTTGGGCTTGAAGAAGCCTTCCTGAACCGCCCCAGTCGTAAGCGCCGATACCGACGGGGTATTGAGTGAGTGCTCCGCTCAGGCGATTCTCCCGAATCCAGGACTCCGCCTCTTCCCTCGTCTGGAACACGCCAGACGGAAAGGTCGCTCTTGTGCCGCAAAAGACCCAAACCGTAGCTCGCTTCATGAATTCTGACAGAGGATTGATGTTGTGTAGATGCTTCGGATGCTGAGAGGGTGAGCGTACCCGCCGGTGAATTTGGTGAGGCTTAACGTTCGACGTAAGGGGCGGCCCGCTTGCGGGACGTCCCCTTGACGGAGGGGTTAGGCACCGGAGATTGCACCAACCGAGATGGAGTTGCCGTGCAATGCAGACGGACCCGAGGAAACTAAAGATGCTACTCGGCCGACCGGAGCCTGGCCATGCAGCACCGGAATTGCGGCTGTTTCAGTTTGACTCGCCCGCCGAGACAGCAGAACCGACCCAGTAGCAGCTCCCACCCGAAGCTCCGGCGGTGACTATAGACACAGTTGAACCGTGACGTAGCACCAAGGCTTCAATTTCTTGACCAACTTGGCAGGCGGAAGGCCGAAGTGACCACGGACCGTGCGCTGGCCGCCGAAGGACGGGCAGCCCACGCCGGCGCTGAAGCGAGCACGCCTTTCCCATGAGCACAAGGCATCGAGACCGAGGCTTTGAGAAACTGGCATTGGCAGRAGACGCTTCAAGTGAACTGGACCCTTCAGCCCGGCTGTGGGCCTAACGTTCGACGTAAGGGGCGGCTTGCGGCTTGCCGCAAGACGTCCCCTTGACGGAGATGTTAGGCAAGCGACGTTGAGCAAGGAGATGACAGGAACGCGAGGGCACCAACGGAGCGATTGGGTTCTTAGRTSGCGGCGAGGCTGAGCGAAGACACCTGGAGATTTGCGGCATTTCGGTTCCTGCYACCTCGRCCATTGGCMGCCCGTTTGCCTGTATTTTCACTCGGAAGGYCAGGCAAGCCGACGTTTGAGTGGCAGAGGGCTTCGAGCGAGTACTGACCCGCCTGACAGACGCTGGGCTGTTCCTGGGTAACTGAGCACTCGAAGGCCGGCATGTGGCGCGGTGCCAGCGCAGATGGGAACGGGACTCGGCACTGCACCGAGCCAAAGGCATTTCTGACTTTGCTTAACGTTCGAGGTARGGGGCGKYYTGCGCGTACGCGCARGACGTCCCCTTGACTGAGTGGTTAGGCGCCGGTGAAGCACCTWCTGCTGCCCGCCACCCCCAGGCYGAWGGGCGCGAARGCCTTGAAGCMGCCGMGCGGGTGACMGGAGCGCGGCTMTGCMGCACTGGGGTTGCGGCTGTTTCAGTTAGGCCATGCCCTATGAGCTCGGCCGGGGATGTGTGACTGGGCGCAGCGAGCTTGCCGAGGCAGAGATGTGAGGCTGCAAGCCCAGTTGCCAAARAGCTACCCATGCCTGGAACAACCGGCGGGGATGCTTTTGCTCSGATGGCGGACGAAAGTGGTACCCGACCCGTGACCAAGCCAGCAAGAACACGGCTGGAGCAGCCACCATCCGCGCGCTGGCCGCCGGAGGACGGACAGCCCGAGCGGATGCCGGAGCGGGCACGCTTTTCCCAAGGGCACTGGGCATCGATACCGAGGTCATGAACGGCAGGCATTGGCAGATGACGTTCCAAGTGACTCAAAGCTTCAACCCGGCTGTGCGCTTAACGTTCGACGTAAGGGGCCTGCCGAAGGCAGGTCCCCTTGACGGAGGGGTTAGGCCTCTGGCTGGTGCGGCAGGCGGTGCAGGAACTGCCTGGGTGCGATGGCGAATGTGCGAGCACTATCTCCGACCTTATGACGCACTCTTGATCACAAACGAGAAGACCTTTTGCAAGGCATCGTCACCGGCCGGGCAGGTTGCAAGCAGGTAGTCTCCGGACCAAGTGTCCCAGCCCGCCAATATTTCGACGTGGCCCCGGCTGAAGCTTGGTGGATTCTCTCGCCAGCTCCGATGACTGGTTGCCCACTGCGTTGAAATCCTAGTTCCAGTTTCAAATGGCTATTCGCGGCAAGCCAGGCCATGGAGTCTTGGTCTTCAAACGAGATCATTAGATGCCCGTTCGCCGCAGTGTTGAGCAGGGGCAGCATGTTGAGGACTAACG
>NZ_JBFUGE010000842.1:0-2181 GCF_056403075.1 Ideonella sp. P3_A4
TCATCCTGCACGGCGGGGCTGGCTCGGGCCAGTGGGAGCTGGCCTGGCGCGTGGCCCAGGCCTGGCTGTGCGAGAGCGAGCCGCGGCCCTGCGGCGAATGCCCGAGCTGCCACCTGGCGCTGGCCCACAGCCACCCTGACATGAAGGTGCTGATGCCCGAAACCATGCAGCTGGCGCTCGGCTGGTCTGAAGGCAGCGCCGGTGACGATGGCGAGGGTGACAGTGGCGACGGCAGCAAGAGCAAGCGCAAGCCCAGCCGCGAAATCAAGATCGACACCGTGCGGGCCGCGATCGACTGGGCGCACTCCAGCTCCAGCCGCGGCCGCGGCAAGGTGCTGTTGTTCTACCCGGCCGATGCGATGAACGCGACCTCGGCCAACGCGCTGCTGAAGACGCTGGAAGAGCCGGCATCCGGCACCAAGCTGCTGCTGTGCGTGGACGACCCCGAGCGGCTGCTGCCCACCGTGCGCAGCCGCTGCCAGCGCGTCCGCCTGGCGCCGCCTGACCTGGCCACCGCCGAGGCATGGTTGACGAAGCAGGGCGTGGCCGGTGCCGCGGCACTGCTGCGGGCCAGTGGCGGTGAGCCGCTGGCCGCCAAGGCGCTGGTCGACGAAGGCCTGGACGCCACGCTTTGGGGTCAGTTGCCGTCGCAGGTGGCGCAGGGCGAGACCCGCACGCTGGCCGCGATGCCACTGCCACGCGCAGTGCGGGTGCTGCAGCAGGTCTGCCACGACGCAATGGCCCAGGCCGCCGGCGGCGAGCCGCGCTTCTTCGCGCCGGGCCAGGTGCCGCCGGGCGCCGGCCTCATCGGCCTGGCCGAGTGGGCGCGCGAACTGGCCCGCGTCGCCCGCCACGACGAACACCCCTGGAACGCGCCTTTGCGTGTCGAAGCTCTCGTTGCGCAAGGGCAGCGCGTGTGGAGCGAAACCTGATGGATACACTTCAGCCATGAGCGATGTCGACGGCCGTCCCCTTCCTTCAGCCCCTTCCGGCGCAGCACGCCCCAGCGTCATCCAGCTGGTGTTCCGCGAAAAAGGTGCGCTGTACGCCGCCTATGTGTCGGTCTTCTCCGATGGCGGCCTGTTCGTCCCGTCGACGCGCGACTACCAGCTGGGCGACGACATCTACCTGCTGCTGTCGCTGCCCGGCGATCCGCAGCGTTACCCGGTCGCCGGCAAGGTGGGCTGGATCACGCCGCCCAACACGTCGGGCGGCCGCACCCAGGGCGTCGGCGTGCGTTTCCCCAACGACGACAAGACCCGGCTGCTCAAGATGAAGATCGAAGAGATCCTGGGTACCTCGATCCAGTCGTCCAAGCCGACGCAAACGCTGTAACTGCGGCGCGCTGGCCCCCGGGCGTCCGCGCCCGTGTCTGCATTTCCGTTCCCGACCATGTTCGTCGACTCGCATTGCCACCTGAGCTTTCCGGAGCTTCACGGCCGGCTGCCGCAAATCCTGGCCGACATGCGCGAGGCCAAGGTGGCCGCCGCGCTGTGCATTTGCACCACGCTCGAAGAATTCCCGACCGTGCAGGCGCTGGCTGCCGAGCACACCAATCTGTGGGCCAGCGTCGGTGTGCACCCCGACACCGAAGGCCTGAGCGAGCCGAGCGAAGACGATTTGTGCCGCCTGGCCGGCCAGCCCAAGGTCATCGCCATCGGTGAAACAGGCCTGGACTACTACCGCCTGAACGGCCGCAGCATCGCCGACATGGAATGGCAGCGCGACCGTTTTCGCGCCCACATCCGCGCCGCGCGGCGGCTGAAGCTGCCGCTGATCATCCACACCCGCAGCGCGAGCGACGACACGATCAGGTTGCTGAAGGAAGAGGGCGCCGGGCAAGAGGGTTCGGGCATCGGCGGCGTCTTCCATTGCTTCACCGAGACAATGGACGTCGCTCGGGCCGCGCTCGACCTGGGCTTTCACATCTCGTTCTCGGGGATCGTCAGCTTCCGCAATGCGGCCGACCTGCGTGAGGTGGCGCGCTTCGTGCCGCTGGAACGCAGCCTGATCGAAACCGACAGCCCGTACCTGGCGCCGGTGCCTTACCGCGGCAAGACCAACAGCCCGGCCTACGTGCCGCATGTGGCGACTGTGCTGGCGGCTGAGAAGGGTGTTTCGGTCGAAGAGATTGCGCAGGCGACGACGCAGAACTTCGAGCGCTTGTTCCAGGTCCAGGTG
>NZ_JBFUGE010000843.1:0-2173 GCF_056403075.1 Ideonella sp. P3_A4
GCACCGGCGTGCAACATCTCGACCGCGCAGCAGGCCAGGCCGAACGTCATGGGCCACAACGAACCGGTCTTGGACCAGTTCACCAGCGTGTCGACCGAGGTGGTGACAAAGCCTTCTTTCAGAACGCCTTCGATACCCATAGTTTTTCCAGTGCCTCGAGGCAGAGCGAGCCGAATGACGGGCTCTGTTACTCCCAGTCGAGAGCGCCCTTCTTCCATTCGTAGACGAAACCAACCACCAGGATGGTGAGGAAAACCATCATGGCCCAGAAGCCCGGCGCACCGATGTCCTTCAGCGAAACGGCCCACGGAAAGAGAAAGGCGATCTCGAGGTCGAACAGGATGAACAGGATCGCCACCAGGTAGTAGCGAACGTCGAACTTCATGCGTGCGTCTTCGAAGGCTTCGAAGCCGCATTCGTAGGGGGAGTTCTTCGCGGCGTCGGGCCGGTTCGGGCCGAAGATGAAGCCGATGATCTGGGGCAGCACACCGACCGCCGCACCGACCAGGATGAAGAGGATGACGGGGAGGTAGGGTTGCAGGTCCATGGTCGGGTGTCCAGCAGTCGTCAGTTGTCCCATCCGGCCACGAGAAAGGCGCGCCGCCCGACGGGTGTTGCGGTCTTGCCGCTCACCCTCGAACTCAGCGCGCCCAGCTCATTCCCTGCTTGGCTTCAGGGCGCCCAACCAGGCGCCGGATGAGGGCCTGGCCGATTGATCCTTGGTGCCGACGGCGAGACTCGAACTCGCACAGCTTTCGCCACTACCCCCTCAAGATAGCGTGTCTACCAATTTCACCACGTCGGCACGTGCACTTTGCGAAGCAGCATTGCGCGCCATCAGGTGCACGTTGCAAAGACCTTCGCGTTKCTGTTCAGCTTGCATGAGGATAGCTTGCTGAACAGCCTCAGATTCTAGCCTGATTGTCAGGCTGTTCCCAGGGTTTTGCCGCATCGCGACAGGACACTTATGCGTTCCTGATGCGACACGAAACCCATGCTCACTGCGTCGGGATGGCCGGCGCCGAAGAAGCAGCGGGCGCAGGCGCGGAGGCCGCAGCCGACGCAGCGCCAGAAGCCGACACCGCAGCCGGGGCTGCGCGATCGAGCACGCTGCCGCCAGCGTCTTCACGCGACCCACCACCGTTCGACAGGAAAGCCAAGCCGAGGGTGGCCACGAAGAAGACCGCGGCGCAGACCGCCGTCGAGCGCGACAGGAAGTTCGCGCTGCCGGTGGCGCCGAAGAGGCTGCCCGACGCACCACTGCCAAAGGAGGCGCCCATGTCGGCGCCCTTGCCGTGTTGCACCAGCACCAGGCCGATCATCACCATGGCGGACAGCATTTGCACGACGACCAGCAGGTTCAACCAGATTTGCATGTTGTGAAGACTCCGAAAAACTCAATGCGCCGACGCGAGGGCTCTTAGCCCGCCGCGCGGCAGATGGCGACGAAATCCGCCGCCTTCAAGGAAGCGCCGCCGATCAGGCCGCCGTCGATGTCGGCCTGGGCGAACAAGGTGGCGGCGTTGTCGGGCTTGACACTGCCGCCGTAGAGGATGGGCATCACATCTGCGTGCGGCGTGGCCGCGTGCAGCTGCGCGCGCAGCAGCGCATGCACGGCTTGCGCTTGCTCAGGCGTCGCGGTGCGGCCTGTGCCGATGGCCCAGACCGGCTCGTAAGCGACGACCATTTCGCCGACGCAGTGGCCCAGCGTGTGGATCACAGCCGACAGCTGGCGCTTGACCACCGCATCGGTCTCACCGGCTTCGCGTTGCGCCAGCGTTTCACCAACGCAGACGATGGGCGTCACGCCACGGGCCAGCGCAGCCTTGGCCTTGTCGGCCACCAGCTGGTCACTTTCGGCGTGGTAGGCACGGCGCTCAGAGTGGCCGACGATCACATAGCGGCAGCCGAACTCATGCAGCATGCCGGCCGACACCTCGCCGGTGTAGGCGCCTTGCTCGTGCATCGAGCAGTCTTGTGCGCCCCAGCGGATGTCGCTGCCGGCCAGTGCCACGGCCGTTTCAGACAGGTAAGGGAACGGCACGCAGACGGCCACGTCGCAGACAAAAGGCCGCGCCGCGACGATGCCGGCCAGCAACTCGGCATTGGCCGAGTGGTTGCCGTGCATCTTCCAGTTGCCTGCCACCAGTTTGCGTCTCATCTTCTTTGACTC
>NZ_JBFUGE010000844.1:0-2171 GCF_056403075.1 Ideonella sp. P3_A4
CAGCGAACTCTGCGGATCGTGCAAGCGCGCGAACGTCCCTCGATGAACGTCTGCGCTCATTGATTCGAATTGAGCACCCAGGTAGCCCGCCCAAAGTGTCAGCCACGGCTCGTAGGCGATGGCGGTGATGGGTTGGATCTGTGGATTCATCGCTCAGCTGTCGGTGTCGTCCTGAAGCAGCTGCTGCAGGCGTTTCGGGTAGTGGTTGAGAAAGTCGCGCGTCACCGCGAAGTGCTCGGTGTCTTCGAAGGCGATCTCGGTGACACCGGTGCCGTCGAACTGAACGATCTTCGCGTGTGGGTACGAGAGCRGGATGGGCGAGTGCGTGGCGATGATGAACTGCGAGTGATCCTCCACCAACTGGTGGATGGCGCTGAGCGCGGCCAGCTGGCGGTTGGGCGACAAGGCCGCCTCCGGTTCGTCCAGCAGATAGATGCCGTTGCCGCGCAGCTTGTTCAACAGCACCGCCATGAAAGACTCACCGTGTGATTGGGTGTGCAACGACCGGCCGCCATAACTGTCAAGGTAGCCGGTCTGGTCCATATAGCTCGCCACGTTGAAGAAGCTCTCGGCCCTGAGGAAGTAGCCATCGCGCGGGGCCGGCACGCCGCGCGCCAGGCGCAAGCTGTCGTGAAGCGGTGAGACCGAGTCTGCGGTGCTGAACTGCACGTTCTTCGTGCCGCCCTCGGGGCCAAAACCGAGCGCCACCGCCAAACCCTCCATCACCGTTGACTTGCCTGACCCGTTCTCCCCGACGAAGAAGGTCACGTTCGGGTGAAAGTCGATGTTGCCCATCTCGCGAACCGCCGGGATGCTGAACGGATAAGACGCGTCGTCGATCTCGGCATCTGGGCGAAACGAAGCGCGCAGCAAATAGGGCTTGATGCGTCTGGGCATGGAAGGTCACTTGGCCAAGCGAGCAGCGCCGGCCGCGGGCTTGGCGCGATGGTAGGTCAGCGCCGCGGCAATGCAGAACGCCAACGCGTCTTGCGGCACGTCGTCGGTTTCGCCAAAGACGATGGCCCGGTTGCCTTCGAACCTGAAGTCGTGGGGAAAGAGCGTCCTGAAGGTTTCGATCAGGCTGGTCTGGCAGTTGAAGTACATCGCGTACTGCGACGGCGCCTTCTTCTTCCAGTCGATCCGAATCGTGCTGCCGCTCTTGCTTTGCGAGGTGACGTAGGCTGGCTCGCCCCACTTGAGCGTTTCATCCAGCGGACCCACCCCTTCGGTGGCCGCTGCGGTCTCGAAGATCAGCTGCCGTAGCGCCAACAGGCGTTGCCTCATGGCCGGCGGGTACGCCTCGAAGGCCTGTGCGACTGTTGACGATTCGAATGGCTTCACGAGTGGATCCAATGCGACGTGGATCCAAGAGAATATCGCGATGCGGCGCCGAAGCCGCTAGGAGAAAAGATGATCCTCAAACGCCCCATGACGACGCTGCTCGCGTTTGTCCTGCTGCTGCCCTGCGCCGCCTTTGCGGACGATGCTCTGTCCGGCTCGCTAACCCGGCAGTTGGAGGTCAACCGGCAGCGCTACGGCATTGCCGGACAAGCGCTGCTGGTGGCGTACGACGGCCGCGTCCTCTTCCGCGGCGTGGACGGCGAGGCCAACATAGGTACCCATGAGCGCCTGACGGCCGAATACGTCTTCCCCGGCTACTCGCTGAGCAAGCTGTTCGTCAGTACCCTGGCCATGCAGCTGGTCGAGCAGGGGCGGGTGGACCTGGACAGGCCCGCAAGCGCTTACCTGCCTGACCTGCCGGCGCCCTGGCGGGCCATCTCCGTGCGCGACTTCCTGGACCACAGTTCCGGCGTGCCGGAGTACTTCGACAAAATTTCGCCGACCATGGTGTTTCCCGCCAATCTGCAGACGGCGTTCGCGTCGCTGGCCGGCACGCCGCTGCAGTTTGCCCCAGGCACCAACACGCGTTACACGCAGACCAACTACCTGGTGCTGGCCGCGCTGCTAGCGGCCCACTACGGCAAGCCCTATCCGCAAGTTGCCGAGGAACRCATCATCCGCAGGCTCGGCCTGCGCCACACGTGGCTGGGTCTGGCCGTACCGCCCGAGCCTGGGGTGGTGACCAACTACATCGGCAAGGACGGCCGCCCGGAAGAAGAGAAGGACGTGGCCTGGCCGACCTACGCCTATGGCCACGCCGGGCTCTACAC
>NZ_JBFUGE010000845.1:0-2154 GCF_056403075.1 Ideonella sp. P3_A4
GGCTACGAACCAAGGGGTCGTGGGTTCGAATCCTGCCAGCCGCACCAAAAATAAGAAATGGATCAACGGGTTAGCTCCGAAAGGGCTAGCCCGTTTTTCTTTGCCTGTACCACAAGGCAGCCTCTGTACCATTCGGACACGCGCCATTGGATCGCCAAGGCGCCTGGCGCGGCCCCGAGAGCCACAGCGAACGACGGCTTCGGCTGGTGCGCTGATGTGGATGCAGATGCAGCATCGCCGTGCTTGCCATCGACGCATGGCCGCACGCGAACTCAGGCGTTGACAGGTTCATCAGCGACTCGCACAGGGCAACCAATCGAGGTCGGTGGCTCGCTACGCTGTGGTCGAGCGCGGAAGATTCGACTGGGGCCTAGTCGGCGGTGGACGCCAACATGTTGGCTCCCAAAATCTTCCGGTCGGGTAATCATCAATTTGATTAGCATAAGATGCTCATTTCACAGAGCACTGACAGCCACTCGTCGCCATGTCCCGAGTCTCCGGATTACTTTCTGCAGAGATTGGACAACCGCAGCAGGAGCGGCTTTCGTACCTTGAACTAAGGGCCTATTTCGCCGGCGAGTTGCGTCGTGCTGATATCGAAGACCGCTTCGGAGTCAGACCTGCCGCCGCGACCAGGGACTTGGCTACCTACCGTCAACTGGCGCCGACCAACCTGACCTACGACGCACCGGCACGTTGCTACCGACCGACGCGGAAGTTCAAGCCGCTCTTCGATTTCTCTGCCGAGCGCGTGCTGGCTTGGCTGCTGCAAGGGCTCGGCGACGGCCTTGATCTGAAGCTACGCAAGGTTGCCCCCTGCGAGGGCCCGGGCAACTTGGTCCGCCCCGATCTTTCCATATTGGCCGAGGTGACACGTGCCATATGCGCCAAGCGGGCGCTCAAGGTGTCGTACCTGTCCTTGTCCTCGGGCGCCGCCACTCGTGAGCTGGTGCCAGTGGCCCTGGCAGACAACGGCTTGCGCTGGCACCTTCGAGCATTCGACCGCAGCAATGCACGCTTCAGCGACTTCGTCATTACCCGCATCACGAAGGTGAAAGAGGTAGACGGCTCGGTCGATGAGCATGAGCTTCTGCCCGCCGACGAGCAGTGGGCACGAATCGTTGACATGGAGGTCGTGCCTCATCCCGGGGTGCGTTGCGCCGAGGCCATCGAGGCTGACTACGCTATGGAAAGTGGCGTCTTGCGTCTGCGCGCACGCGCTGCGCTGGCCGGCTACATGCTCCGTCGCTGGTCTGTCGACTGCACGCCAGATCACTCGCTCGACTCAGTCGCCCACCACCTCTGGCTGCGCAACCCGCAAACTCTTTATGGCGTTCAAAGCGCCGTGTTCGCGCCCGGCGCCAAGGAAGGGGACAGCCTTGGGCCCGTATAACGCCGAGATCTCCGCTGGCTCCCTGATGCTGCCCGAGAGCCGCCGCATCGCGCAGTTGCTGCTCACGCATCCGACGGCTGAGCAGTGGGACGAAGCGCTCAAGGGCGAGAACCTACTGCAGAAGAAACCCGCAACCGCTCGGAGACAGGCACGGCTCATTCGCAACCGGCTGGAGACGCTGGACGACGACGGCCTGCAACTCGTTGTCGACGGAGACGGTGAACTAAGCAGCCAGGTGCTTCTTGCCGCGACCGTCCGCCACAGTCTGTTGCTGAGCGACTTCCTGCGAGATGTCTATTGCGCCGACCTGCGCCGCCTGGAACGCACCCTCAGCCACCGCCAGTGGGATGCGTTCCTTATCGAATGCGAGCACCGAGACCCCGCTATTGGCACGTGGGCGGCATCCACCCGGGCAAAGCTCTTCCAAGTGGTCGTCCGCATTCTCGTGGAGGCCAAGTACCTCGACTCGGCACGCCACATGGGTTTGACACCGCCCATGCTGCACCCCCAGGCTCGCGCCTATTTGAACCGCCTGGGCGACGCCACCACGCTCGCCCGCATGGAACCCCAAGCATGACCACCAACTTCGAGGAGCGCCTGAACCAGGTGCTGCCGCGTCTGGCGTCGCCCGACGTGTTGAGCAACCGCGGTGCCGGTGGCGAGATCGGTTTCTGGGTGTTCGACTATCCCCCCGAGCACGAGATTCAGATGCGCTCGTGGATCACCAATGTGATCGAGCCCGGCCTGCCCAAGCTGAAGGC
>NZ_JBFUGE010000846.1:0-2152 GCF_056403075.1 Ideonella sp. P3_A4
TCTTTGCCTCGCTGCGCGAGGCCCTTGGGTCACAGGAGCAACTCGAGCTGCCCGAAGGCAGCCGGGTGGCCGATGCGCGCAATCAGCTGATCGCCCGCGGCGCCCCGTTCGACACCAGCCTGGCGCGCCACAAGGCGCTGCGTGCAGCGCTGAATCAGACRCTGTGCGACGAATCTGCCGCGTTGGCAGACGGTGACGAGCTGGCGTTCTTTCCCCCGGTTACCGGTGGCTGAGGCCCACGTGATGAGTGCGCCGCGCGTCACCATCCAGACGGACGATTTCGACGCCGGGGCCGAAATGGCCAACCTGCGCGCGGGTGACCTGGCCGTCGGCGCCGTCGCCAGCTTCGTCGGCACTGTGCGTGATCGCAATGACGGCCAGGGCGTCCAGGCGATGGATCTGGAGCACTACCCCGGCATGACCGAACAGGCCATCGAGGCGATGATCGACGCGGCGATGGCTCGCTTCAAGATTCGCGCGGCGCGGGTCATCCACCGCGTCGGCCTGCTGCAGCCGGGCGACCAGATCGTGTTCGTGGCCGTCACTTCGCCTCACCGCGGCGAGGCTTTCCAGGCCTGCGAGTTCCTGATGGACTACCTGAAGACCCAGGCGCCTTTCTGGAAGAAAGAAACGACGCCCGAGGGCGCTCACTGGGTCGACGCCCGGGTCAGCGACGATGCTGCGCTGGCGCGCTGGGGCAGCTTCGCCAGCAACGCCGGCGCCTGACCCGATGCAGGCCGGCTGGATGCACGCTTTGGCCGTCGCCCTCGGCGGCGCCGTGGGCTCGCTGCTGCGTTGGCGCATCAGCCTGTGGCTGAACCCCATGGCCTTGCCGTTCGCGCTGGGCACCCTGGCGGTCAACTGTGTCGGCGGGCTGCTCATCGGCTTCGGCCTGGTGGCCTTCGAGCGTCACCCGAACGAGACCATGCGGCTGCTGCTGATCACCGGTGGCCTGGGCGGGCTGACCACCTTCTCGGCCTATTCGGCCGAATCGCTGGCGCTGCTGGTGCGCGGCGAGCCCGGTGTCGCGCTGATGCATACCCTGGCCCATGTGCTGGGTGCGCTGGCCTTTGCCGCCCTGGGCTGGTGGGCCGGCCGATCGCTCTGGGCGTGAACGAGCACCGCTGCGTGGCCCCGTCGAGTTAGGGCCCCTGCGCTTGGACGCCCCAGTTTGGGCCTACCATCGCGGGCAAATGTTACCGATCGACGTCAAGACCTTGCGCAATGCGCTTGGTCGATTCACCACCGGGGTGACCATCGCCACCTGCCGCGATGCGCGGGGCCAGGCCATCGGTCTGACCGCCAACTCCTTCAATTCACTCTCGCTGGACCCGCCGCTGGTGCTGTGGTCGCTGCGCTGCGCCAGCCCGGCGCTGCCTGCTTTCCAGCAAGCCAGCCACTTTGCGATCAACGTGCTGTCCGAGGCGCAGGTCAGCCTGTCGCGCCGGTTCGCCAGTGCCGTGGCGGATCGCTTTGCCGAAGGCCAATGGTCCGACGGCGCCGGCGGCGCGCCGGTGCTCACCGGCTGTGCGGCGGTCTTGGAATGCGCGCTGCACAGCCAGCAGACGGTGGGCGACCATGTGCTGTTCATCGGCCAGGTCGAAAACATGCATGAAGCCGCCTTGTCGCCGCTGGTTTTCCAGGCCGGCCACTACCGGTTGCTCGGTGAAATCCTGTGAGAAGACCTTGACCAGGGGATTTCGATGACTGCTTCCACGCACGCCATTTCCCATATCGCCGGCGACCCGGCGTTGCTGACGCCGCGCCAGCGCGAACTCGTCGCCCTGGCGGCCGAACTGGGCCGCACCCGCTTTGCGCCGCGGGCGGCAGAGCATGACCGCAACGCCAGCTTCCCGGTCGAGAATTACCGCGACTTGCGTGAAAGTGGGTTGCTTGCGCTGTGCGTGCCGACCGAGCGTGGTGGCCTGGGCGCGGATTTCACCTCCTTCATGCTGGTGGCGGCCGAACTGGGCCGCCACTGCGGCGCCACGGCGCTGTCGTTCAACATGCATGCGTGCGCCACGTTATGGGCCGGCCCGGTGGCCGAGTCGCTGGGCTTGACTGCCGCCGAGCGGGCCGACCAAGAGGCGCATCGCGCGGTGCACTACGAGCGCATCGTTCGCCACGGCAAGATCTATTCGCAGCCGTTTTC
>NZ_JBFUGE010000847.1:0-2149 GCF_056403075.1 Ideonella sp. P3_A4
GCTCTTGCCCACGCCGGTGGGGCCGATGAACAGCAGCGAAGACAGCGGTTTGCCGGGCGCCGCGAGCCCGGACTTGACCAGCGCGACGACGTCGACCAGGCTGGCCCGCGCCTGCGGCTGGCCGACCAGCCGAGCCGCGAAGTGTTTCGTCACCTCGGACGGYGCGAGGCCGACATGGCGCGAGAACAGGCGCTCGCGGAAATGGAAGTCCGACAGGTAGGCCGCCATCACCTCGGCGCGCCCCACCGTCTGCTTCGCGTGACGCACGGCCAGGCGATCGAGCACGCGCAGCGCCGAGCCCGGCAGCACCTCGTCGCTGGCAAAGCGACGTTCCAGCTTCAGCAGCTCGGCCACCGCCGTCGACTCCACGCGGCAACCGTGGCGCTGCTCGAGCTCCGCGCGGCGCCAGCCCACGATGCGGATGGCGTCGGCGCGCGAAGGCGCATCGACGCGGATGACGCGGAACAGGTCCGCGAAGCGGCGGTCGCGCTGCTGCACCATCTGCCAGGCCTCGGGTGTCGCCTCGCCGATCAGCGTGAAGGCGCGACGCTCCAGCTGCGGACGCAGCACGTCGGCCAGCGTCAGCGAACTCTGCGAACTCTTGCCCATCGCCAGCAGCGCCACCAGGTTGTCGCAGTAGAGATGGTCGGGCTTGTCGATCGCGTGCGTCTCGCGCAGCCGCGACTGCACATGCTGCATCACCACCGCCATGCGGCGCTGCCACTGGCCGATGATGCTCATGCCGGAGATGACCCGCATCGGATCGAGCTGCCAGACCTTCTGCAGTTTGCTGCGCTGGCGCCCCGGCTGGCCGTCGATGTGCCGGCGAACGGCTCCGTGCACCAGCGCGGTCTTGCCGGCGCCGCGCGGCCCCACGAGCACGAAAGCGCTCGCGTCGACGCGGTAGATCGCCTGCTCCACCTCGACGACCTGGGCGTCGCGCAGGATCGCGCGGCCAAGTTCTTCCGGGTAGAGATCGTTCAGGTCGGTAGCCACGCGTGCCATCTCTGTTGGCCCGTCGCCGATGTCGTCTCCGCGCAGCGCCGCGAAGCGCTCGGCCATCGCCTCGAACGGGAAGCGGCCGTTGGCCACGTGCAGCGAAAGCTCCAGCTCGCCGAGTTCGTCGTTGGCACTGGCCAGGCAGCGCAGCGGATCGAATGCCTCGCCGAATTCTTTACGCTGCTCGCGGAAATAGCGCTGGATGCACGCCACCAGGCGTTCGGTGCGCTGCACTTGCGGCACGCCGCCGTCGCCGAGATCGGCCACGATGCCGTCCAGCTGCGGCAGGCACGCGTAGCGCTGTTCGCCGAGCTTGAAGTGCGCCGCAGCGAACACACCCTCGATCCAGCGCCGGCCGGAATCGAAGCCCAGCGGCGCGAGCTCGAAGCGCAGTGGCGGTGTGAAGGCGAGCCACAGGCGCTCGTCCAGCGTCGAACGATCGCTGCGCGTGCCGCGGAAATGGCCCACGATGGCTTGGCGCAGCTTGTTCAGCGCGACTTCGTAGCGCTCGGCAGTCGCTTCGATGTGCGGCAAGAACAGGCAACGCAACTTGTAGCCCGACTCCTTGCGGTGTGCGACCAGCAGTGGGATGCGCAGCGCTTCCATCACGCTTCCTGACCAAGCAGCATGCGGCCGATCAGGGCCTCGAACTGGCAATCGAGCGCGCGCTTCCAGGCCTTCGCGTCGGGAAACTCGCAGCGCAGGTCTGACGCCGGATCGAACAGCTGCCCGTCCTTGATGTGCCGGTGCACAGGCAGTGCATCGAAGAAGTGCTGGCGGTGCACGTTGGCCGGCGTGTCGAACTTGTCCAGCGTCACAGAACGCACCGCCACCCAGATCTCGGCCTTGCGGTCGCCCTCGAACAGGCGCCAGACGCCCGCTTCCAGCCGGAGGAAGTCGAACGCCGCCGGTCCGCGGCATTCAAACTCGAAGCCCACCATGGGGGTGTGCACCTTATCGACTTGCGGCCACGCGAACTTCTGGTACGGCCCGGGCACAGGCTTGGTTTCGCCATCGGTCTCTTTCCGACCGCCCTCTTCGCGCAGCCGCACCACCTGACAGCGCTGTTCGAGGCCCGCCAGCTTGATCACATCGGTCCATGCCGACAGCAGCATCGGCAACAGGCGTGGTGCGGCGTACAGGCCCACCG
>NZ_JBFUGE010000848.1:0-2149 GCF_056403075.1 Ideonella sp. P3_A4
GAGAACAGCCGACGGGTACACGTACGTCGCCTACGCCACTGGCGAACAGGAGTTGTACCAAAACACCCGAGACCCCAAGCAGCTGCGCAGCCAATACGAAACGGCGAACGAGCACCAGAAGACGCAGATGGCGGCCTGGCTGGAGGCCATCGCCGGCGCCTCAGGAGAGGCGTTGCGCCAAGCCGAGCTGCGCCCGCCCAAGTGATCGGCGAGCACAGACAGCCGATGTGCTGAGTGACTGGTTGAAACCATCGTTCGGCGCATAACCATCAGCCTTGCGCCCGCCGCGCAAGGCCCGCAAACTTCCCTCGAAGACGGCTGCATCAAGCAGCCGCGTGCACCTACTCAGGGGGTTAGATGACGTCGTTTCTGCAGCGAGGCAGCCGCCTCTTGCTGGGCTGCTTGCTGGCTGTGTCCAGCACCGCATTTGCGGCCAAGCCGCCCAATATTGTTTTCATCCTGACCGACGACCTGGACGCGGCCGCCGCGGCCAAGATGGCGCAGGTCAAGGCCCTGGTCACCGACCAAGGCACGAACTTCCAGCGTCACTACGTCAACGTGTCGCTGTGCTGCCCGTCGCGCGTGTCGACGTTGCGGGGGCAGTTCGCCCACAACAGCACGATCTACGGCAACAACGCCCCTAACGGCGGCTTCGAGGGCGCCTACTCGAAGGGCCTGGAGTCGTCGACAGTCGCCACCTGGCTACAAGACGCGGGTTACCGCACCGCGCTGATCGGCAAGTACCTCAACGGCTACCCGCACACGGCGCCGTCGACCACCTACATTCCGCCCGGCTGGACGGAGTGGTACAGCCCGAACGGCGGCAGCCCGTACACCGAGTTCGACTACAACCTCAACGAGAACGGGCAAACGGTCAGCTACGGCCATGCCGATGCCGACTACCTGACCGACGTGATCTCGGACAAGACCGTCGATTTCATCCGCCGCTCGGTCGAGCAACACCCCGACCAGCCCTTCTTTGCCTACGTCGCGTCCTACGCACCACACCTGCCCGCCACGCCGGCGCCGCGCCACGTCAACGCGCTGCCCGAGGCCCAGGCGCCCCGCACCACCTCATTCAACGAGCCCGATGTCGGCGACAAGCCCGGCTGGGTGCGTAACGCGCCGTTGCTAGGCGAAACCGAGATCGCCACGCTCGACCAGGAATACCGCAAGCGCCGGCAATCGCTGCTGGCCGTCGACGAGATGGTCAAGCGCATCATCGACACGCTGCAGTCTCTCGGCCAACTCGACAACACCTACGTCTTCTTCACCTCCGACAACGGCTTTCACCAGGGTGAACACCGGCTCGCCTCCGGCAAGATGACCGCCTTCGAGGAAGACCTGCACATCCCGCTCAGCGTGCGCGGCCCGGGCGTGCCGGTCGCCGCCACCGTCGGCGATCTCACGGCCAACGTCGACTACGCCTCGACCTTCGCCGAGATCGGTGGCGCCACCTTGCCGAGCTGGGTCGACGGCCGCTCGCTCGTGCCGATGCTGCGTGGCGTGGCCCACGGGCCATGGCGGCAGGCGCTGATGCTGTCCCATGGCGAAGTCGGCGGCGCCCTTGCGCCACTGAACGGGCTGCTCGAACCGCCGGATCCGTTCGACACGCAAGCCGTCGACATTCCGATGTTCACCGGCCTGCGATTGGCCGACGACTTCACCTATGTCGCCTACCTCAATGGCGAATTCGAGCTCTACGACAACGCCAAGGACCCGCGACAACTTCGCAACCGCTACGAGGCCGCGAAAGAGAGTCAGAAGGCACGCCTGGCGGCATGGCTGGACGCCCTGGCCGGCGCGTCGAGTGAAGCCCTGCGTCAGGCCGAACTCCGCGCCCCCTGAGCATCCGATGGCCGCGAATGCAGCCCCGCAACAGCGTGGTGCCTGCCAACGGGTTACGTTGACAGTCAGTTACCTGTTCGTGAGGTGAATGCCGCTGCGCGGTCATGAATTGTCGGGAGAATTTCGCCCGAACCGGCGGCGCCCTGCCACCGGCAACAACTAGCTTCCTGAGGGGACCCCCATGGGCAACATCATCGCCCGCGGCTTGCAGGCCGCGGTGCTGGGCTTGGCTTTGCTCGGCTCGGCCGGCGCCAAGGCGCCGAACATCGTCTTCATCCTGGCCGACGACCTGGACGCCGCC
>NZ_JBFUGE010000849.1:0-2140 GCF_056403075.1 Ideonella sp. P3_A4
GCCATACCTTCGTCGTGGCGCTCGAAGCCATTCGAACGCTCAACCCTGGGGCCTTCCCCTCGCCACCGGGMATTCAGGTCCCGCTGTCGCGCCACGTCCGCCGGCGCGATCTGATGTCGCAGCTTGAGCACCTGCCCGACGCCGAGGGCAGTTCGATGGTCCCCATCGTGGAAGTCGAGCAACTCGAGCTTTGCCTGGAGGGGCCTGGCCATCGACCCTCCTGACGCCCCTCCTGACACGTAAGCGGCCGCGCGCCGCCTGACCCCCAAACACCTGCCTGCGCGGCCCTTTTCAGGGCCGTGCGGGATCAGCTCACCCCTACGAGAACCAGATCATGAGGAAACGCCCTGAGCCCGCCACGCTGTACGACGCAGCGCTGAAGCATGCTGCCGACACCCTGGCCTACCGCCAGCGCGAGTTGAAGGCGATGCGCGCCTCGCTCGCTCTGCTCGACGAGTTGGGGCCGATGCTGAAGGCCAGGGGCTTCGAGCTGTACCCCAGCTATCTCTCGTGGTGGTCCAGCGACCGTGCCATCTCGCTGAACATCGGTCTGTTCTCCAGCGGCCAGCGTTGCGGCGCCCTCTTCGACGCGCTGGTGGGCCTGGGCTTCAAAGTGGTCCGCCACGAGAACGTCTGCAGTTGGTCCAGCGCGGTGCTCAAGCGCGGGCGTCTGGCGCTGCGCATCACCGACTTGCCGCCGCTGCCAAAGCCAGAGCCTGTCGCCGACGCTGACGCCGCCGACCAGGCCACCGGGAGCGCCGGCGYGTGAATCCAGACCTGCGCGAGGACGTGCTGCGCCACCTGGCGGAGTTCAAGTTCAAGGAAGAGGCCGGGTGGCTGCGCAAGGGCGAGTGCCCGAGCTGCCACAAGAAAGAGCTGTACACCAAGGCCGAGCACCCCTGGGTGCTGCGCTGCGGCCGCTTGGCCAAGTGCGGCGCCGAGTGGCACGTCAAAGACCTGTACCCCGAGTTGTTCCAAGACTGGAGCAAGCGCACCCACGCCGAGCAAGCCACCAACCCTAACGCCGCAGCCGACGCCTACATGGCTCAGGCGCGTGGCTTCGACCTGGCCACCATCAAGGGCTGGTACCGGCAGGAGAGCCACTACGACGCCAAGGCCGACAACGGCCACGGCGCCGGCTCGGCCACGGTGCGCTTCCCGCTGGGCGACGGCTTCTGGGAACGATTGATCGACCGGCCGGCGCGCTTCGGCAAGAAGAAGGCGGTGTTCAAGCCCGGCATGCACTACCAGGGCACGTGGTGGCAGCCGCCGGGCCTGGCCTTGGCCGAGGTTCACCGCTTGTGGCTGGTCGAGGGCATCTTCGACGCGATCGCGCTGCAGCACCAAGGCATCGACGCCGTGGCGCTCATGTCGTGCAACAACTATCCCGAGGCCACCCTGGCAGAGCTGCGCAAGGCCCACGCGCAGCGCGGCACCGAATGCACGCTGGTGTGGGCTTTGGACAGTGACCCTGCCGGTGCCGGCTACCTGCGCAAGTGGGTGAGCCGGGCCCGGCAGGAAGGCTGGACCTGCGAGGCAGCTCAGATCCCGCAGACCAGCAAGGCCAAGGTCGACTGGAACGACCTGCACTTGCGCGAACGCCTGACCGACAAGCACCTACCGGACTACCTGCACCAAGGCGCGCTGTTGATTGCCGCCAGCGCCAGCGAGAAGGGCCTGCTGATGTACCGCCACGGGGGCGGCAAGCGCACCGAGTTCGCCTTCGATCACGACAACCGGCTGTTCTGGTTCAAGTTGGACATCGACGCCTTCAACCGCGCCCTGCAGGCGCTGGAAAAGGAAGGCCGGCACGAGACCGACGAAGAGATGCGCGACGAGGCGCTGAAGCAAGCCCACGTCATCCGCCCGATCGCCAACTGCCTGCCGCGACCGCTGTACTACCAGGCCAACCTCATCACCGACGAGGCTTGGTACTACTTCAGCGTCAGCTTCCCCCACGACGGCAAGCCGGTGAAGAACACCTTCTCAGCCGGTGCGCTCAGCGCCGCTGCCGAGTTCAAGAAGCGGTTGCTGTCGATCGCGCCGGGCGCCGTGTTCAGCGGCACGAGCCAGATGCTTGAGCGAATGATGGAAGAGCAGCTCTACAACATCCACCGCGTCGAGACGATCGACTTCGTGG
>NZ_JBFUGE010000850.1:0-2129 GCF_056403075.1 Ideonella sp. P3_A4
GTTTCACGCTGCGTCGAGCGGGAAGAAGCCGGTGATCTCGGCCAGGCGACCATCGGCAGCGTGGCGCGCAGTGCTCATGCCATGCTGCAAGGTCTGGCCGTCGGCCGCGCGCAGCCGCCACCAGGCGAGCGACCGGTCGTGGTGCGCTTTCACCTGGTCGATCTGGAAGGCGCAGCCCGGCATCGCCTGCTGGAAGCCGGCCATGTAGCCGTGCAGCGCCYCGTGGCCGTTCAGCGCCACGTTGGGGTCGGTGTAGAGCACACCGTCGACCAGGCAGGCCGGCATGTGCTCGACACGCGCGGCGGTATCGGTGGACCACAGCCGCGCATAGCGCGGCCACAGGGTTTCGGCAGATCCTGTCATGTTGACTTTCTCTTGGGTTGGGACAGTGCAGCGGGCTTGACGGCGAGCGCCGCAAACTCCGCATCGATCAAGGGAGCCAGTTCACTGTCGGGCCGACCGCCGCGCACCAGAACCAACAGCCCCTGGTACAGCGCCAGCAAGCGCAGCGACAGCGCGGCCGGCGAGGCGCTTGGCGCCAGTTGGCCGGCGACATGAGCCTCTTGCAGGCTGTTTTCGAACGCTTGCCGCAGCAGATCCAGGCCCTCGTGGACACCGGCCAAAGCTTCACCGCCCGCCGGCCCCAGCTCGATCGCGCTGTTGGTCAGCAGACAGCCATGCCGGCCACCAGCCGGCTCTTGCAGCAGCGAGCGGAACAAGGCCCGCAGGCCGGTCAGCCCGGCGCCGGGCGCCAGGTAGTGCGCGATGCGACCACCGACCACCGTGTCGTTGTAGTGCGCCAGCGCGGCGTTGAACAAACCCTGCTTGTCGCGGTAGCCGTGATAGAGGCTGCCCGAGCGCAAGCCGGTGGCCTGTTCCAGGTCTTTGATCGACGTGCCACCGTAGCCGCGCTCACGAAAGGTCTGCATCGCTGCGCGCAGCAGCTTCTCATCGTCGTAGGTTTTCGGTCTGGACATGACAGTCTTTGTTGGTCAATCATTCTAGAACGATTGATTAACAATACAAGCCCATCCCGATGACAGGCGGGTCGACTGCCCTACACTGCGCTCCCCACCCGCGCGCCTCTGCGCGACGCGCTTGCGGCCGCCTTGCCGGCCGACCGCTGGTTTCCCGTTTCTCTCGTTCTCCTTTCCTTCGATGATCACCCTGCGCAACGTCACGCTTCGGCGCGGCACCAAGGTCGTGCTGGACAGCGCTTCCGTCACCCTGAATCCCGCCGAAAAGATCGGCTTGGTCGGGCGCAATGGCGCCGGCAAGTCCTCGCTGTTCGCCCTACTCGCCGGCCGCCTCGGCGCCGACGCCGGCGACTTCGAGATCCCGCCGCGTTGGCGCATGGGCGAGGTCGTGCAGCACATGCCGGAGACCGAAGACCCGGCGACCGAGTTTGTGCTGCAAGGCGACACGCCGCTGATGGAAGCGCAGGCCGAGCTGGCCGCCGCTGAAGCCGCCGACGACGGCGAGGCRATGGCCCACGCTCACGTGTCGCTGGAAGAAGCCGGCGCTTTCGACGCCCGCTCCCGCGCGCAAACGCTGCTGCTCGGCCTGGGCTTCAAGCGCGACCAGCTCGACGCGCCGGTCAACAGCTTCTCAGGCGGTTGGCGGATGCGCCTGCAGCTGGCCCGTGCGCTGATGTGCCCGGCCGACTTGATGCTGCTCGACGAGCCGACCAACCACCTGGACTTGGACGCGCTCGTCTGGCTCGAAGGCTGGCTGCAGCGCTACAACGGCACGCTGCTGGTCATCAGCCATGACCGCGAATTTCTCGATGCGATCACGCAGGTGACGCTGCACCTCGAAGACGCCAAGCTGACGCGTTATGGCGGCAACTACACCACCTTCGAAGAGATGCGCGCCGTGCGCCTGAGCCAGCAGTCCGCGGCTTTCGCCAAGCAGCAAGAGCGTATCGCCCACCTGCAGCACTTCATCGACCGCTTCAAGGCCAAGGCCAGCAAGGCCAAGCAGGCCCAGAGCCGCGTCAAGGCGCTGGACCGGATGGAGCGCCTGGCCCCGGTGCTGACCGCGAGCGACTTCAACTTCGAGTTCCGCGAGCCGCAAAGCCTGCCGAACCCGATGCTCGCCATGAGCGACATGGTCTGCGGCTACAAGGC
>NZ_JBFUGE010000851.1:0-2128 GCF_056403075.1 Ideonella sp. P3_A4
ATGCCATCCGGGCGCTGCGGGCGCGTTTGATTCGACGACTGAACCGTTGAGAGAGATCCATCATGAACATGTCCGACCGCCCGCAGCCCTCTGAAGGTCAACCCACCAGCGTGCGCCGTGTCGTCATCGCTGGCGGTGGCACGGCCGGTTGGATGGTGGCGGCCTGCCTGTCGAAGACGATGGGCAAGATCCTCGACATCAAGCTGATCGAGTCGGACGAGATCGGCACCGTCGGCGTCGGCGAAGCGACGATCCCGACGCTGCTGACCTTCCACAACCTGCTCGACCTGAACGAGCGTGAGTTCATGGCCGCCACCTCGGCCACCTTCAAGCTCGGCATCAGCTTCGAGAACTGGCGCAACGTCAACGAGGACTACATCCACTCGTTCGGCCTGACCGGCAAGGACCACTGGACCGCCGGCTTCCAGCACTTCTGGTTGAAGGGCCGCCAACGCCAGCTGGCCGGTGACTATGGCGACTACTGCCTGGAGCTGCGTGCCGCGCAAGAGAACCGCTTTGCCCACTTGCCGCGCAACGGCCTGAACTACGCCTTCCACATGGACGCGACGCGCTATGCCGCGTACCTGCGTAAGTTCAGCGAAGGCTACGGCGTGCAGCGCATCGAAGGCAAGATCAACGCGGTCAACCTCGACGAGGCGTCAGGCCACATCCAGTCGTTGACGCTGGGCTCGGGCGACGTGATTGAAGGCGACCTGTTCATCGACTGCACCGGTTTCCGCGGGCTGCTGATCGGCGAGGCACTGAAGGTGCCGTACGAAGACTGGACGCATTGGCTGCCTTGCGACAGCGCGCTGGCGGTGCAGACAGCGTCGGTCGGTGAGGCCGTGCCGTACACCCGCTCGATTGCACACGACGCTGGCTGGCAATGGCGCATTCCGCTGCAGCACCGCGTTGGCAACGGGCTGGTCTACTGCAGCCGCCACATGAGCGACGAGCGCGCCCAGGAGCTGCTGCTGAGCAAGATCCAGGGCGAAGTGCTGACGAAACCGCGGGTGCTGAAGTTCAAGCCCGGCCAGCGCAAAGAGGTGTGGCGCGGCAACTGTGTGGCCATCGGCCTGGCCAGCGGCTTCATCGAGCCGCTCGAGTCGACCAGCATCCACCTGATCCAGCGCGGCACGATCCGCCTGATGCAGATGTTCCCGAACACGGGCATCCGCCAGTCGGACATCGACGAGTACAACCAGCAAGCGCAGGCCGAGATCGAGCACATCCGCGATTTCATCGTGCTGCACTACCACGTGACGAATCGCGACGACTCGGCCTTCTGGCGCGAATGCCGCACGATGTCGATTCCGCCTTCGTTGCAGCATCGCATCAACCTGTTTCGTGAAACCGGCCGCGTCTTTCGCTTCCAGAACGAGCTGTTCGCCGAGAACTCGTGGATCCAGGTGATGCTGGGGCAGGGCATCACGCCGCAGCAGCACCACCAGGTGGCCGATTTGATGGGCGATCAGGAGCTGTCGGGCTTCCTCGATTCGATCCGCCACTCGGTCGACCGGACGGTGGCGCAGCTGCCGTCGCACCAGGCCTACGTAAAGCAGTACTGCGAATCGCCCATCAAATAAACAAAACATCTCTAGACTTCGGCACATGCCTTGTCACGGCACTGCTGGAGTGCGTTCATGCGCCAGACCGAACTGCATTTGAGCCCGGAAGACCGCGAAGCCGTTCAGGCGTTGCGCAGCAAAGGCGTGCACCACAGCCGTGAGGTGAACCGGGCGCACATGCTGGCCTGCCTGGATGCAGGGCTGCCGGAGGCGCAGATCCTGGCGGTGCTGGGCGTAGGGCGCACGGCCCTGTGGCGCACGCGGGTGGCCTATCTGCAAGGCGGCCTGGAGCTGGCCCTGTTCGACGTTGCGCGGCCCGGCCGGCCACGGAAGGCCGCGCCGGCTAAAGACAGCCGCCCGGCCCCGGTGCGGGACGCTGGGCGTTGATGCTTCGTTAGTTCAGGCAGCTGCGGTCGACTCGCGCACCACCATGTGCGGTGCCGGCAGCGTGGCTTCGGGCGGGCGGCCGGCCAGCAAGTCCAGCATCGCGATCGCCGCCAGTCGCCCGAGTTCGTAGACCGGCTGGTGCACGCTGCTCAGCGGCGGCACGGTGAACGATG
>NZ_JBFUGE010000852.1:0-2120 GCF_056403075.1 Ideonella sp. P3_A4
GTGATACCCCATGTCTGCTAACCCCTTCTTGCCGGAATGAGTAAGCGGTCAGTATCACCACCCCCCCACCCCATTTCATGAAGGTGTTGCACTTGCTTGTTGAACCCGCGSCGCCTAACCCCTCCGTCAAGGGGACGTCCACAAGCGGGCTTCGCCCACTTGCGGCCGCCCCTTACGTCGAACGTTAGGGCTCCAGGGAGGCCCGCAGGAGCAAACTATGTCGCCATCCAAGTGGAAGCTGTCAGCCCTCAGAGCGACCTTTCTGGCCGCCACAGGTGGAAGCGCCATCCTGTCAGCAATACTGAACACACCCTCGGCTTGGCTGCTTCTCTCTGGGTCAGCTACAGGCGCGCTGTTGGCGCTTGTCGCATACGTGCTATCGCGCTTCCAAGCTACCACAGGCTGGCTGGTCATCCCTGTCGTGATGATTCAGAGTCTCGCCTTCCAGGTCGCCAATACACACTTTTCTGGCTCCAAGTCCGTTCTTCTTGCGCAATTTGGGGGCACGTCTCTCGCCGTATACGGAGCAGCTCTTATCTTCCTGGGCTTGGGAGTCTTGGGCAGGCAGCCGCCGAGCCCTAACCCCTCAGTCAAGGGGACGTCTTGCGGCAAGCCGCAAGCCGCCCCTTACCTCGAACGTTAGGGCTCCAAGCATGACCCGTTATGGCAAGACCATCGGAATCCTATGGCTTGTACAGAGTGCAGCCTTTGTGTTGGCCTTCTTCGACCTCGGCAGTACCTTTGGTGGGGTCCAATGGCTGGCGCATGTCGGCGCTGCGTTTGGTGCCACAGTCCTCGTCGTCTTCGCCATCTTGGCCTTCATCGTCGGCTTCCGCCTACTTCACACCCATCACACTTCTAGAATCCTTATCATCCTCATCGGCCTTGCTTCGGTCTACGTGTTGGCAGGAGCCCTCCTCGGCATTTCGTCTCTTCAGCTATTGATGCCTCCGATCATGCCAAATACTCAGTTCGATGCGCACATCGTTGCCACGATTCTTGCAGCCTTCACAGTTCGGCACCGTGAGCCCTAACCCCTCCGTCAAGGGGACTGGCCTGCGGCCAGCCCCTTACGTCGAACGTTAGCCGCCTATGTCTCCTGAGGCCAGCCTAGTTCTTCGCCAAGCGCGCGACTCCGACCTTCCTGGTCTGCTCGTCTGCGATGCCTACGCTCTGGTTCACGAAGCTCGAACTCAAGAATTGCTTTGCTGGGTCGAGCAGAAGTCTTGCTTCGTCGCATTGGCGGGCAATGAGCTGGTTGGCTTTGTAGTCCTGCAATACAACTTCTTCGGCAACGGCTTCATTCCTCTCGTCTGCGTGGCCGAAGCCAATCGACGCCAAGGCATTGGCCAGTTTCTGCTGGCGCAGGCCGAGCAGCTCTGCGTCACACCCAAGCTCTTCACGAGCACTAACGCATCCAACTCAAGGGCGCAACGCCTGTTTGTCCGTGCTGGCTTTGTCGCTAGCGGCACAATCGAGAATCTCGATGAAGCCGATCCTGAACTCATCTATTTCAAGGCTGTGCTTCAGGCAAGCGAGGCAGCTAACCCCTCCGTCAAGGGGACGTCCCGCAGGCGGGCCGCCCCTTACGTCGAACGTTAGGCCCTGTTAATTCCACGGATCCCGATGCCACAAGTCCCACTCCTTCTGGCTCGCCTCCTCGACGAAGGTCGATGGCAGCACCCAGGCGATACCATACTGCGCAAAGTTGTCCCGTTCATTGTCGATCCACTGGACTTCCTGACGTCCGTCGAGGAAATCGCGCGYGAGTCCACGGCGAACGGTTTTGACAATGCGCATGTGTGCGAGGTCTACAAGGTGCTTAGAGGATCAAAGCAGGTTGAGCCGGTTGACCTCCCTTGGCGCGATGTAGATCGCTCAATTCTTGTTGCCGTCAATCGCAGTATCGGAGACGATGTCGCCATTGCCTTGGACTTTCGGACGAATGCAGAAGACCCGAGGGTCATCGGCACATACTTCAAAGATGTGGAATGGAGAAGCGGTTGGATTGAAGAAAGCGGCTGGATGGAAATCACCCCTACTTTCAGTCAGTTCCTTAGCGAAATTGGCATCTTCATATGACCCACCGTGCTTAGCCGCGTCGGGCCTAACCCCTCAGT
>NZ_JBFUGE010000853.1:0-2115 GCF_056403075.1 Ideonella sp. P3_A4
ATCTCGCGCCGGCTCTCGGGCTTCAGCACGCTGCGCTTGGCGTTGGGGGCGAGGCTGCTGAAGAAGCGTGCTAGGTCGCCGGCGGTGCTGACGAAGCCGGTCGCTGCAGCAAGCGCGTTCGTCGGGTTGGTGGCCGGGATCACGACGCGGCGGCCGAGCGGCAGCTTGCTGGTGTGGCCGTAGGCGAAGGGCACTTTGGCGCCGGCCGGCATGTCCGGCGTGGTGTGCTCCAGCCCCGAGGCGGCGACGATCTCGCGCGCCGTCCAATCGCCGAAGCTTTCGCCGGTCACTGCCTCGATCACCTGGCCGAGCAGGCCGTAGCCGTGGTTCGAGTACTTGAAGCGCTCGTTCGGCTCGATGGTCGTGCCCTCGGCCAAGTCGGCCAGCAGTTCCTTCGTGTTCAGGAAGGGCCGGCGGTCTTGCCACTGGCTGGCGTCGGCGCCATCGCGGATCAGGCCCGCGGTATGCGACAGCAGCTGCGTCAGCGTCGTCTTCGCGATGCTCGGGTGCAGACCCTTCACGTGGCGACCAACCGTGTCGTCCAGTTGCAGGCGGCCTTGCTCACGCAACTTCAGCACCGCAGCCGCGGCAAAGGTCTTGCTGTGTGACGCAACGCGGAAGCGGTGTTGCGGTGTCAGCGGAACCTGCTTGACCAGGTCGGCATGGCCGAAGGCCGCCTCGAACACCAGCTTGCCCCTGGCGGCGACTGCGAGCGTGCAGCCCGGCTGCTCGCTCATGCGCATCTGGTGGTCAATCCATGTCGGGAGGTAGTCGAGCGCCGCCGCCAGCCATCTGTCCAAGATCGTTTCCTTTGCAGGGGAAGGTCAAGAATGGCCAGCATCTTGACAGGCTTTGCGGCCGGGCTTGAAAGCGGCTGCTTCGGCGCGGCGCCGACACCTTGGCCGGATCAGCCTCAGTCTGCGAAGTACTCGCCAGCCCGCTGCAGGAAGCCGCGGCCCCAGGGTCGCTCGTCCAGCGTTGGCCAGCAATCGAGCACCCACTCGATGGTGTTGACCATGCGTATCTCGATGTAGGCGTCGAGCTGTCGCTCGATCCCCGGTGGCAGCGGCCGCGCTTCCGCATAACCTTCGAGCAGGGCGGCGCGGTGATGCGGGTAGAGCGGCGCATGGTCGTGGTTGTTGACCACCGGGTGCTTCAGGTACTGCAGCGCTGCGGCCAGGTCCAACGCATGGTGGCCGTAGCCGCACTCGCTGAAGTCGATCGCGCCGGCAGAAGTGCCGTCGAACAGCAGGTTCCACGGGTGCAGGTCGGCGTGGAGGAAGCCCCAGGCGCTGGGGTCGCGCGGGAAGCTGGCCAGCTCATCGATCAGGCGCCGGGCAGCGGCCTGGACGCGACGATGTGCGGCTTGCGGCATGGCGGGGTGAGGCGGTCGGCTGCCGTCGGCCCACGTGGTCAGGTCAGGCCCATCACCATCACCCAGGCGCTGGCCGACGATCTGGCCGGTGGCGACCATGCTTTCGGCCACGCGGTGCATTGCGCCGGCGAGCCGGCCCACACGCCGCATGTGCACCGGGCGCAAGGCCTTGTCGAGCAGGCGGCCGCCGACCCAGCTGAGCACCACGGCGAGGCGGCCATCGGGCCAGGGCTGGATGAAGCTGCCATCGAGCGCCGGTTGTGGCGTCGGCACGTGCAGACCTTCGGCGCCCAGCGCGACGAGCCAGTTCACTTCATCCGCGATCGCCGTCGCATCACGGATGCGCGGTGGGTAGATGCGCAGCGCCAGGTCCGGCACGCCAGGCACCGAGAGACGATAGATCTCGCAATCGAGCCGAGCGACGCAGCGCGCACCGACTACATCGATGCCGTAGAACTCGGCCAGCCAAGACCGAACGGGCGTCATCCGGGTGGACGGCGTGGGAAGAAACGCGGCGAAGTCGTTCATGGGAGGCGGATCATGGCCCATCGCGCCCCGAATCAGGCGCCGCCGCGACGCCTTGCATCCTCAATAGGAACGATGCCGCGCGCTTCGACGCCCGGCGCGTCGCGTCACATCCCGGCGTAGTTCGGCCCGCCGCCGCCTTCCGGCGTGACCCAGACGATGTTCTGCGYCGGGTCCTTGATGTCGCAGGTTTTGCAGTGCACGCAGTTCTGCGC
>NZ_JBFUGE010000854.1:0-2111 GCF_056403075.1 Ideonella sp. P3_A4
GGTCCCCCCCCGCCCGAACGAGGTGGTGCGCTACGAAAACGCCGCGACCATGACTGCGGCCGACTTTGCCAATGCGGTCTCGGTGCGGGTGTGCGTGCTGGTCCGCAGCGATAGTGAGGTGATGGACAACGTCACGAACTACCTCAATTGTGCTGGGAACAGTGTGACACCCGCTGATCGGCGCATGTACCGTGCCTTCACCTCCACCATCGTTTTGCAGAACCGTCTGGAGGGTATGCGATGAATTCGGCTCTTAAACCTAATCACGCCCGAGGGCGGCGAAGCCGCGAGCGTGGCGTTGCGCTGATGGTCGCGCTGGTGATGCTGGTAATCATCGGTATTGCGTCGGTTTCCATCATGCGCGGTGCGTTGAGTTCTGACTTGGTTGCCAACAACACCCGGGTGCAGACACTGGCGACGCAAGCCGCGCAGATCGCATTGCGTTACTGCGAGGACGAAGTCGTCAAGGCGCGTACCGGTATTGCAACGCCAGTCGTCGTTTTGCTTAATAGCACCGGTGCATGGAATGCGCTACCCATCTGGGCGGACGACGCCAGCGTGAATACGGTGCCAGCCCAATACATGGAGTCTGCCAACAGCACCTTCGTGCCGACAACGATGCCGCAGTGCATGGCTGAATCACGGATCATGCCCGGCACCGGCGGCAAGGAAATCTTCGACATCACCTCGCGTGGCTTCAGCCCTGACTACAGCGCTGACGCCAACGGAAACACTGCAAGTGGCTCAGCCGTTTGGCTGCAGTCCACATTCCACCTTTAATTTTTCACGCCGAGAAAGCCATCATGTCGCATCTTCTGGCGCGTTTCACGCACCCTCTTTTTCGTCTCTTGGCCCCGGTAATTGCCGGCAGCGCCGCGTTAGGCTCTGTTTCGCTGCAGGCCGCAGCGCCAGCGCAGGTGCCGCTGACCAGTCGGGTTGCGGAGCCGCCCACGCCGAACGTGATGTTGACCATCGACGACTCCGGTTCGATGTTGGCCGACTTCATGCCGGAGGACGATTTCACCCTCAATGGAGGCGTCGTCAATCTGGCTGATGCTCCGAGCGGCTCGGGCTATGTCGGCGGCTTTCCCAACGATGTGCGCAAGTCCGATGCAGGCCTCTATGGTGGTGTGGCGGTATCGTTGGCCAGCGACGCTACCAACGTCTATCAGCGGCAGTACCGCTCTCCCGATGTCAACGTCATTTGGTACAACCCTGACGTGCGCTACGACCCATGGGTCGCACCCGGTGGTGGGCTCTTGCCGAACAGCGCCCCCACGGCGGCGGCACTCGACCCCACATCGCCCACCGCCACTCGCGACCTGACGAAGAATTCGACCGGCGTGACGGCCACTTGGTGCACCACCGCGAGCGCGTGCGCCAGTGGAAAACGCGACTTCAACCCGGGCCTCTACTTTCGGCTGACCGCCGGAGCGAACCCAACCAAAGCGGCAAGCTACGTCAAGTACGACATCAACGATGCCGCCAACTACGGCCCTGCAGTGAAGTCTGCAGCCCGCACCGATTGCGTGATCGATACGGCGCCCCCCCTCCGTTGCACACAGGCCGAGGAACGACAGAACTTTGCGAACTGGTTTACCTACCACCGCATGCGCGAGACCCTGACCAAGGCGGCCGTCTCGTATTCGTTGAGTCAATACGTTGACAAGCTGCGCGTGGGTTGGGCGCGTATCAACAATTCCGCTTCCTACAACGTTGATGGCGGCAAGAAGGTCAGCCGCATCGAGACCGCCGCCAACGGCGGCCCAATAAGGCTCTTCAGCACGGCGCGCATGAAGACTGTGCTCACCGGCGTCCAGGCGTTGAGATCGGGGAACAGTACGCCCTTGCGCACTTCGCTGGACGCCATCGGCAGTTACTTCAGCCGCAGCAGCGGCGAGCAATTGGGCAGCCCCTGGTTGGAAGACCCGACTAATACCAGTTCAACAAAGTTCGCTTGCCGGCGCTCTGTCAGCCTTCTGATGACCGACGGCTATTACAACGATACCTATAGCGGCGCGGGTGATGTGGACGGTGTGGACGGACCGTCATACACCGGCGTACAAAATCCTAACAACTACCCTGATACGCGATACAAGGCTGTTAGGCCC
>NZ_JBFUGE010000855.1:0-2109 GCF_056403075.1 Ideonella sp. P3_A4
GCCTTACGGACCGAGCAATTGCGGTCCGAGCTGGCCGAGCGGCTGCGGCTGCAAGGGGCCGATCAGGCACGGGCGCTGGCCGAAGAGGCCAACCAGGCCAAGGTGCGTTTCCTGTCGCAGGCCAGCCACGAGCTGCGCAACCCGCTGAACGCCGTGAGCGGCTTCGCCCAGCTGATGGCGATGGACCCGACGCGGCCGCTGGACGAAACCCAGCGCGGGCGCTTGCAGCACATCCAGCACGCCGTGCGGCAGCTGCTGGCGCTGATCGACGACATGATGAGCTTCTCGCGGCTCGAAAGCGGGACGCTGACGCTGACCGTGCGGTCGACCGCGCTGCAAGAGGTGCTGCCGAACTGCCTGGCGCTGGTCGAGCCGGCGGCCAAGGCGAAGTCGCTGGAGTTGCGTTGCGCGGTGGACCAGCCCGCCAACGTGAAGGTGATGGCCGACCCGCTGCGCCTGGAGCAGGTGCTGCACAACCTGCTGTCGAACGCGATCAAGTACAACCGCCAGGGCGGCTGGGTCGAGGTTCGCACCGCACCGGCCGGCGACGGCACGGTGCGGCTGGAGGTGGCCGACGGCGGGCTCGGCTTGACGCCCGAGCAGCAGACGCAGCTCTTTCAGCCGTTCAACCGACTGGGCCGCACAGACCAGGAAGGCACAGGCATCGGGCTGGTGATCTGCAAGCAGCTGGTCGAGCGCATGGGCGGCGTGATCGACGTGGCCAGCGATCCCGCCCGCGGCACCGTGTTCGGCTTGAACCTGGCGTCCGCGCCGGTCTGACCTCAGCCGAAGCGCCCGTCGCGGGCAAAGCGGTTGGTGGCATCCACCAGGGCTTCGGCGATGCCGGGCTCATAGGACGAATGTCCGGCATCCGGCTCGATGCGCAGTTCGGCGCCGGGCCAGGCGTCGGCCAGCGCGTGGGCGTAGCGCACCGGGCAGATGACGTCGTAGCGGCCATGCACGATGAAGCCGGGCAGGTGGCGGATGCGGGCGACACCTTCGAGCAGTTGGTTCGGCTTCAGGAACGCCTTGTGGCGGAAGTAGTGCGCCTCGAGCCGGCCGATGCCAATCGCGATCGCGTCCTCGGTGAAGGCGTCGGCTGTTTCGGGGTTGGGCAGCAGGTGCAGGCACGAGCCTTCGTAGCGGCTCCAGGCGCGCGCTGCAGGGCCGTAGACCGCGGGGTCGTCTGATTCGAGCCGGCGGCTGTAGGCGGCCAGCAGGTCGCTGCGTTCGGCCGCAGGCACATGGCCGGCGAACGCCTCCCACTCACGTGGGAAGAAGTTGCGCACGCCGTTGAGCCACCATTCGATCTCTTCGTCGCTGACCAGCCAGATACCGCGCAGTACCAGGCCCAGGCAGCGCTCGGGGTGGGCCTGGGCGTAGGCCAGCGACAGCGTCGAGCCCCAGGAGCCGCCGAACACCAGCCACTGCTCGATGCCCAGCATCTTGCGCAGCCGCTCGATGTCTTCGATCAGCAGGTCGGTGGTGTTCTCGCGCGTTTCGCCGAGCGGCGTGGACTGGCCTGAGCCGCGCTGATCGAACAGCACGACGTGGTAACGCTCGGGGTCGAAGAAGCGGCGGCTCTTCGGCGAGATGCCGGCGCCCGGGCCGCCGTGCAGGAACAGGGCAGGGATGCCGGCCGGGTTGCCGGAGGTTTCCCAGTAGAGCGTGTGCAGATCGCTGACCGGCAGGCGGCCGCTGCGCAGGGGCTCGATTTCCGGGTACAGGACTTGTTCGAGGGTCTTCATTGCGGGCCTTCCCATGGCACGGTGCGTTGCATCAGCCGAGCATTCTKTCGAAGTGCTTGCCGAATAACGCTCGGCGTTGGCCATGATCGGCAGACGAGATCTCGGAGTCTTGCGGCCGATCAGTCCTTCGGACCAGACGACACCTTGTGCCGCATAAGTCTGCCTTTTTCTCGCTCCCAGTCGCGTTTCTTCTCGGTGTCGCGCTTGTCGTGCTGGGCCTTGCCCTTGGCCAGTGCGATCTCTGCTTTCGCGCGGCCGCCTTTCCAGTGCAGGTTCAGCGGCACCAGCGTGAAGCCGCGCTGCTCGACCTTGCCGACGAGCCGCTTGATCTCGTCCTTGCCCATCAAGAGCTTTTTGGTCC
>NZ_JBFUGE010000856.1:0-2100 GCF_056403075.1 Ideonella sp. P3_A4
CCACGATGCTCGCGGCATGGTTGGCCCAGGGCACGGCGTCGCGCAGTGGCATGCCGGCGCCAGCCAGCGCGGCCAACGCGGCGATCACGGTGTCGCCGGCGCCGGTCACATCGAACACTTCGCGCGCTTCGGCCGGCACGTGGCGTGCGCCGGCGCTGTCGAACAGCGTCATGCCGTCTTCGGAACGCGTCAACAGCAGCGCTTGAAGCTGCAGCTGCGTGCGCATGGCCTGTGCCAGCTCGGCCAAGTGGGCTTCGTCGCGCCAGGGGCCGGTGATCTGTGCCAGTTCGCCGCGGTTCGGCGTCAACAGCGTGGCACCGGCATAACGCGCATAGTCATGACCCTTGGGGTCGATCAGCACCGGTTTGCCGGCCGCGCGGGCGCGCTCGATCATTTGCGGGATGTGCGCGAGGCCGCCCTTGCCGTAGTCGGAGAAGATCACCGCCTCGTGATTGGCCAGTTCAGTGTCGAACGCCGTTAACATTTGCGCCAGCACTTCGTGGTCCGGCGTGTTCTCGAAGTCGACGCGGATCAATTGCTGTGAACGGCCGATCACCCGCAACTTGACGATGGTCTTCAGCTGTGGGTCGCGACCGAGCGCGGTGCGGATGCCGCGTTCGGCGAGCAACTGCTCCAGCCGGCTCGCGGCTTCGTCTTCGCCAACGACGGTGAGCAAGGTGGCTTGCGCGCCGAGCGACTGGACGTTGACGGCCACGTTCGCAGCACCGCCGAGCCGGTCTTCTTCCTTCGTCACGCGCACGACCGGCACCGGTGCCTCGGGCGAGATGCGGTCGACCGCGCCGAACCAGTAGCGGTCCAGCATCACGTCGCCGACCACCAGCACGCGGCTCGTCGCCAGCCGCTCGCGCGAGGGCAGTGCAGCCCAGGCGTTCATACCAGCTTCAATTCCTGCTCGATCAGCCCGCACAGCGTGTGGATGATCAGGATGTGTGCTTCCTGGATGCGAGCCGTGACATCGCTCGGCACGACGATGGCCACGCCCGACAGCGGCTTGATCGCGCCACCGTCGCGGCCCAGCAGGCCGATGACTTGCATGCCCAATGCGCGCGCATCGTCGACAGCGCGGCGCACGTTGGCCGAGTTGCCGGAGGTCGAGATCGCGATCAGCACATCGCCGGCGCGGCCCAGCGCACGCACCTGGCGGGCGAAGACTTCGTCGAACGAGTAGTCGTTGCCGATGCAGGTGAGAGCCGAACTGTCGGTCGTCAGCGAGATCGCGGCGAGCGGCTTGCGCTCCTTGATGAAGCGGCCGGTGAGCTCTGAAGCGATGTGCTGCGAATCAGCGGCCGAGCCGCCGTTGCCGCAGGACAGCAACTTGCCGCCCTTGGCCAGGCACTGCGCGATCAGGCTGCCGGCGCGCGCAATGTCGGCTTCCAGTGAAGCCAGTTTCTCGAACGTGCGCTGGTGCTCGGCCAGGTTGGCAAGGTAGAGCGACATGGTCAGAGTTCCTCCACTCGGCGCGGCGGGAAGCTGTCCCAGGTCAGGCAACCCGGGCATTGCCAGAAATAACGTTGGGCCTCGAAGCCGCAGGCCGCGCAGCGGTAGCGCTGCTGGGGCTTGGCCGCGCGTGCCACTGCTTCGCTGACGGCCTGGGCGGCCTCGGCATTCCACTGCTCGACGGGGCGCGCCATCAATGCTTGCGCGGCGCTGAGCGTGGGCTGTTGGCGCAAGTGCGGCAACAGTGCGGCATCGGCACCGAGGTCGTGGCCTTCGACGCGGGCGCGGGCGCGTAGCAAGTCGAGCCCCGGCGCTTGGTCGTACGCCGCTTGCAGGCGCTGACGGGCCGAGGTGGCTTGGCCACAGGCCAGCGCGCTGTCGGCGTAGTCGTTGGCGACCAGTGCGAAGCTGGCCAGGTCGCGCAGGCGCAGGTCGTCCCAGGTGGTGATGGCTTCGGCGTGGCGGCCGGCCTTGGCCAGACGCTGGCCCGCGAGCAGCAAGGGCCGCGGTGCATGCGGTGCGGTGGCTCGCGCCTTGGCGAGTGCAACCTCGGCCGCTTCGTTCAAGCCTTTGGCATCGGCCTCCATGGCCAGTTCGCACCAGTGGTGAGCAATGCGGGTGCCGAATGAGCCGGTGCCACTG
>NZ_JBFUGE010000857.1:0-2098 GCF_056403075.1 Ideonella sp. P3_A4
GTGCGGATCTTGGCCTTCGGCGGTGCCGGCTGTGGCTGAGGGTAGCGCTGCGGCGATAGCTTCTCGTCCAGGCCATAGCAATAGCCACCGACGCGGCCGATCGAGCCGACCAGCGCGTTGAGCATCACGACCGCACGCTCGGCGTTGAAGCCGTTGTAGTGCGCGCCGGTGCCGCGGTTGGTGAAGGCCGCTGCGGCGGGCGCCGCCTTGGCAAACTCGATGGCGAGCCGCTCGATGTCCTTGGCGGGCATACCGCTGAGCTTCTCGGCCCATTGCGGCGTGCAAGTTGCGAGCCACTGCCTCAGCTGGGTTTCGCCGGGCTGCACGAACTCGGCGATGAAGCGGCGATCGTGCAGGTTGTCCCTCAGGATCACATGCCCCATCGCCAATGCGATGGCGCCCTCCGTGCCGGGGAAAGGCTGGAACCATTCGTCGCTGCGACCGGCGGTGTTCGACATCCGGACGTCGAAAGTGACCAATTTGGCACCATGGTCGAACCGCGCCTTGATCACGCGACGCACGAAATGAAGGCCGCCCTGATGCGCCTCGTAGAAATTCGAGCCGAAGTTCAGAAAGTAGCGGCAGCGCTCGGCATCGATCGATTCCCAGTCGCTGTCGCCAAGACTGACGTAGTTGGCCGCGCGTTTGCTGGACGAACAGATCGCACGGTGGTTCAGAAGCACCGGCGAGCCGATCGCGTCGAGGAATCGGTTGAATTCAGCTTCGTAGCGTGAGCGCCCCTGGTGTATGCCGACCCACTCCGGATGACTTGCGTCGATGCAGCTCTGAATCCTGCCGGCGATCTCTGCGTAAGCTTCGTCCCAGGTGATGCGCTTCCACAGGCCTTCACCGCGGTCACCAACGCGCTTGAGCGGGTAGATCAACCGCTCTGGATAGCTGTTGATCGTGGGGCCGCTCTGTCCCTTCGCGCAGGTCATGAAGCTGGCCATGTTCGGGTCCAGCGGGTTACCGCGAATCTTGACAACCTTGTTGTCGACCACGAAGCCTTCGATGCCGCACACCGTGGAGCAGTTCAGGCAGACGCTCTTGACCGTCGTGGCAGTGCGGTAGTCGGTGCGGACCTTGCGTGGGTTGCCACCAGCGTTGAGCTTGTAGCTCAACGGCTCGATCGCCGCGGTGGCAGCCGATGCCGGCTGCGGACTCAGCAGGATGGTCTCGCCGACCGCAAGCGAAGCCAGGGCGCCCATGCCCGATTTGACGAAGTCTCTTCGTTGCATGGATGCTCCTCAGGCCTTGCCGGTGCCGTAGTCGGACTGCAACTGGGACCAGGTGTCGATCTCGTAGGTGAAGGGATCGTGATTGCGCCCCTTGGGCAGCTTGTTCTCCATCTCGCGGGGAACGACCGTGCCGATGCCGCGGTACTTCACACTGGGCTTCGTGCCCTCCGACGGCTTGAGCACGGTCAGCTCCTTGCCATGCCGGGCATGCATCTGGTTCACTTTGCTGTTCGGGTCATTCAGATCTCCGAACGCGAAGACTTCGGCCGGACAGACCTCCACGCAAGCCGGCTGCATGCCAACCTCTAGGCGGTGGCTGCACCAGTCGCACTTGTCAGCCACCTCGGCCACCGGATCAGTGTGGATGGCGCCGTAAGGGCATGCGGCGATGCAGTCCTTGGAGTTGTCGCAGCTCGAGCTGTCGATGCGTACGACCCCATCCGCTCCGCGCGAGATGGAGGTGGTCGGGCACGCCTTGATGCAGGGGGCGTCCTCGCAATGCATGCAAAGCGTTGGCAAGAAGGCGCGCTTTGGCACCGTCTTGCCAACGGCATCCTTGCCGTGGTGGTCGTAGTAGTAGACCTTGGTTCGGAAGTTGCCGAGCGAAACCGAGTTCTCGACCTTGCAAGCCACTGAACAGGCGTGGCAGCCGATACAACGCTCGACGTCAATCGCCATGCCCCACACCGGGGGCTTGGCGGCCTGATTGTTGTTCATGAAGGCTCCCTGCCTGTCAGCGTGTATGGATGGTCAGAACACGATGACCTTGTCAGCCCACTGGGTCCAGGTGGTCAGCTCTTCCATCGTGCCGCGGTGCGTGCCTTCGGTCAGTTCGGTCTCGGCCATGCCACGTGCATCCA
>NZ_JBFUGE010000858.1:0-2096 GCF_056403075.1 Ideonella sp. P3_A4
AGATTGCCCAGTCGCGATGCCATCGCAAAGTAGGTCGCCGCCAACGGAACCTGACGGTCCTTGTCGGGGGCGTTGGCGTGGTACACGCCCAACTCATGCAATGCGAGGGGATTGCCCAGCAAGGCTGCGCGCTCGTACAGGCGCCGTGCCTCCTGAACGTCCTTCGCCAGGCCGCCCCAGCCGCGGCGGTAGAAATAGGCCAGACGCAGCATGGCGTCCGGGTCACCCTTGTCGGCCGCCTGGCGATACCAGTGGGCCGCCTTGGCGTCGTCGCGCGTCGTCCCGCGACCGTTCTCCAGCATCCAGGCCAGGGCGCGCTGGCCGCGGCTGTCGCCTGCATCTGCCAGTTGCTGAAACAGCGCCAAGGCCTTGGTGTCGTCTCGCGGCAGTTCGGTGCCGCGCAGGTACATGCCGCCCAGGGTGTACGCCGCCGCCAAGTCGCCACGTTCGGCGGCTTCGGTCAGGGTGGCTTGGCGGCTCTTGGCGGCGGCTGAAACTGGAGGTGTGACCCCTTCGAGCCGCCAGAGGTATTCGACCTTGAAGCGTGGCGCTGACGCCGCGGCGGAAGCAGCGCCTGGCACGAAGTGGCAGCTCTTCAGCATGCGGATGGCAGTCTCGTCCAGCAACTGGTGGGCAGGCGTCGAGCCGCTGGGCTCGGTGACCTCGATGGCTTTGGCGACACCTTCGGTGTCGACCTGGAAGCTCAACTTTGTCGTGCCCACGGCGTTGGCCCGTCTTGCTGCGGCGGGATATTCCTGCCGTTCGCAGGTTGCCGGCAGCATCTGRCCCGGCTTGGCTACGGGCGGCTCGTCGGCCCTGGCAGCGCCGACGGCGGCGCACGATGCCGCGACCAGGATCAGCCAGGGTATGTGGGGTTTGTCCATGCCCCATTCTCCAGCGGTTCGGCGGGCGCGGCGCCGGACCCGGCCCGCTCGACAAAGCTACGGCGAAAGTGCGCGCCGCCGGCGCCAGCCGGCCGCGGCCAACCATGAGGCCGCACGGAACAGCGTCGACCAGGCGTCGTGAATCGCTTGGGCCCGCAGCCGCGCCGCTTCGGCGTGCGCCAGCGCAGTCAGCCGTGCGCGTTCGGGTGCGGTCAGCCGGGGGAAGAGTGTGTCGCTGCGCATGGTGCAAGCCTCGGTTCGTGTCGGTGAGGGCACTCTAGGCAGCGGGATTCGGGGCGGAAACGGCACGCCGGCCAAAGCCGTTTTGCGGCCGCCGCAACACCGATCGCCCGCCGAGCCCGCCTACCATCGCGGCGATGGACGACTTGGCCTTCGACGACCTGAAGCTTTTTGCCCGCGTGGCTGCACTGGGCACCTTGTCGGCCGTGGCGCGTGAGCGCGATGTGCCGGTGAGCCAGGTTTCGCGTGCCTTGTCGCGGATCGAGAAGACCTGCGGCGCACGGCTGATTCACCGCTCGACCCACGGCCTGGCCTTGACGGCCGAGGGCGAGACTTTTCTCGGTTATTGCCAGCGCCTGGCAGGCACGCTCGAAGCGCTGGAAGGTGAGTTCGCTGTTCAGGCGCGCGAGGCCAGCGGGCTGGTGCGCGTGGCGGCCAGCACGGTGGTCGCGCAGTACCTGCTGCTGCCCAGCCTGGCTGCGCTGAATGAGCGCCACCCGGCGCTGCGGGTCGAGCTGGAGGTCAGCGACCGGCTGGCCGACATGGCGCGCGACGGCATCGACATCGCGATCCGCACCGCCGCCACGCTGCCCGAGACGATGGTCGCGCGCCAGATCGGCACGCTGGGCCGAGCGCTGTATGCGTCACCGGTCTATGCCGACAGCGCCGGCCTGCCGCAGCACCCGGATGAACTGCACCGCCACCGGCTGGTTGCCAACACCGCGGCGCCGCAGCTGAACCACTGGCCTTTCATCATTGGTGGCCATCCGCTCAAGCTGGTGGCCGACGGCTTCTGGCGCACCAACGACACCGGCCTGGCCGCCAACATGGTGCTGCAGGGCCTGGGCATCGGCCGGCTGGCCATGGCGGTGGCCGAACCGCTGGTGCGCGAGCAGCGGCTGGTTCCGGTGCTCGCTGCCTTTGTCGACCCGCAGCCGGCGCCGATCTACGCGGTGATGGCCAGCGCACGCC
>NZ_JBFUGE010000859.1:0-2087 GCF_056403075.1 Ideonella sp. P3_A4
CACCTGAACACCCCGCAGAGTCGCGCCTGAGGAAACATGTCAAGTCCCCTCGTCTACCCAATGGCCGCTCACGTTGGCCTTACGGCGCTTTTGTACATGGCACTCACCGTCGCCCGAGCCCCTTCCGTTTGGGGTCTGGGTCGTCAACCCGATGGCTCCAATCCATGGGCGAGTGTCGAGCCCCGCATCAGCGCCAATCTGTCGAATCAGTTCGAGTGGCCGCTCTTCTTCTATGTGGCAAGCCTGCTAATACTTCAACAGCGCGCAATCGGCCAGCTCCCGCTTTTGTTGGCATGGCTGTTTGTTGCCGGGCGCTTGATACACACCTATGTCCAGGTCTTCACCGCAAACATTCGCCTTCGCGGTCTGGTCTTCATGGTTAACTTCGGCGCCGTCCTAGGCATGTGGCTATGGCTACTAGTTGCCAGTCTGGAGCAGGCCGCATGAGGTCTAACCCCTCCGTCAAGGGGACGTCTTGCGCCAAGGCGCAATCCGCCCCTTACGTCGAACGTTAGGCCTCAAGCAGGAGCGCGATTTTCATGGGTCCGACGACAACTCTTCGAAATCCGAGCTGGCTGGTATGCGTCGCAGCTGCTGTCCTTCTCACCGCCTGCACCAAGTCCAAATCGGTTCAGTGGATCGAGGAGGTTCAACTCAACACTCAGGAAACGCTCCTTGTCTCTCGCATCGACACGTTTAAGCAGGGATCGGAGCCGGGCAATCCGTTCAAGTCCGCTTGGTGGCTCCAAGAGCGCGCCTACAACTTCAGCTGGAAAGGTCAGAGCTACTCGTACAAGGTGTCCACAAAACAATCCGAGGGCATCCTCCTGATCTCCATCATTCCGCCCGATGGCGCGATCGCAATCGTTGACTTCAACAGCAGATGCGCCAAGCCTGGCTATGCCGAGTTCCGCATGATCGATGGCCAATGGAGGTCCCAGCGCAATGTTGCCCCCGAACTGATCGGTCAGCCAAGGAACATCATTGCGTATCAGTCTGCCGAAGATGGCCGCATTCCCAGCCGCGTGACAAGGTCCTTTGCCGAAAAATACCTTCGAAACTCGCCTCGCCTGCGGCCACATGCCATGGAGCTCACGGACTCAAATACTGCAAGAGATTGCTGATGGCCTCACGGGCAATGAGGCCTAACCCCTCCGTCAAGGGGACCTGCCTACGGCAGGCCCCTTACGTCGAACGTTAGGCATCGAATGCTTCCGTCAGATCGCCAATGGTTCGGCCAATGCGCCGCAAGCGGCGAGGCGCTCGCCCAGCTCAAACTCGCCGTCGGCGTGCCCCTGCCTTCGGAGTATCTTGCGTTGCTGTCCTATAGCAATGGTGGCGAGGGCCCGCTGCCTGTCGAGCCCTACAACTTCTGTCTCGATCCAGCCGAGGTCACGGCTGAGGCCTGGTCGAGCGGCCCTTACAGAGCGTTCTTTCCGGGCTTTCTTGTGTTTGGCAGCAATGGAGGCGGCGAGTACATTGCCTTCGATCTAAGGTCCAAACAGCCGTGGCCTGTCGTCGCGGTCGACATGACCAACACCGATCTTTCGGAGAGCGTAGTGCCTATCGCCAAAGACTTCGCCACCTTTCTGGGGCTTGTCGGTGTCGCCGCCAGCGATGCCTAACCCCTCAGTCAAGGGGACGTCTTGCGCCAAGGCGCAAGCCGCCCCTTACCTCGAACGTTAGGCCTCAAATGCTTCGTAAGCTTTCGTTGATCCTTTTCAGCATGCTGGCCGGTCCGGTGTTCGCACTACAGTCAGAGGTAGTGCCATGGGCAAGCATTCAAACACACGACAACACTACGCGGGCCACGGCCAACATCGGCATCGTCCCCGTTACCATCAAGATCGATGTTTTGGAATGCGAGATCCAAAGCCTTGCCCTCTCCGTTGGCAGCGAAACGATCACCATGCCTCCTGTGGCCATAGCATTTGGCGCCTGTCCAAAACTGGCTGATATCAAGCTTCTCTACTACTCTTGCTGCTACGCAGTGGTGCCGTCCTTCAAGCCGGAAGACGAGCGGTTGTATCTCAATCTTCTTGTTCCGTTGGGCGGTGTCGAAAACTTGGCGGGGCAGAATCCTCGGG
>NZ_JBFUGE010000860.1:0-2081 GCF_056403075.1 Ideonella sp. P3_A4
CTAACCCCTCCGTCAAGGGGACTGGCCTGCGGCCAGCCCCTTACGTCGAACGTTAGCCGTCTTATGCCAATCGTCGACGTCGAGTTGGTCTGTGTGAGCGAGCAGGAGCCCCAGCCCGTTTCGGCCTCAGCTCTCGCATCCGCATTGGGAGCCGTCTTTGGCAGCCCACCCGGTCGCACTTGGGTACGAGTTCGTTTTCTGCCGTCATCTGCCTATGCAGAGAACGAGTGCAAGGTAAGCCCAGAGCAGTTGCCAGTCTTTGTCACAGTCCTTCAAGCCCATTTGCTAGTCGGCGAGGCGTTGGCGCACCAAGTTCACCAAGTCACTCAAGCAGTAGCCAGCTGCCTGTCGCTTCCATCCGAGAGGGTGCATGTGCAATACGCGCCCGAGGCCGCTGGTCGGCAGGCGTTTGGTGGCAATCTAATAAGTTGAACCTTACACAATGTTCCAGCCCCCAGAATCGTTGGCCAGTTCAGCTCCTTTGCCGGGCGTGACGGCTAACCCCTCCGTCAAGGGGACGTCTTGCGCTTACGCGCAAGCCGCCCCTTACGTCGAACGTTAGGCCTTGCCCTCACCGATTCCGTCTTTGCCCCATCTCATGCAACCACGCTCATCTCAACTAGTAGCCGCGCTCCTGCTTATGGCGGTTCACGTCGGTGCTCAGGCGGAACCACCGAGAGCTCTTCAAGGTCCGCTGGAGCAATTTGCTCAGTGCATCGCCCAAACGCCGCGAGGCAATCCATGGGAAAGAACTTGCGGCGCCCAAGTGGCGTGGGCTCCGGAGGAATTGACCACCTTGCACGCTTGCCTAGCACAGCCACTCAAGGTCTCTACAGCTGACAAGTCTCGGCTCGAGTGGGTACTATTTCTCRAGTGCAAGGACTATCGAACGCTGTCCGTCCGCTTTGTTTCCAAGAATGGCTCCTGGGCGGTCAATGGCGTCTTTAGGGTTGTGGAGTGACTCAACGCCAAAGGCCTAACCCCTCCGTCAAGGGGACTGGCCTGCGGCCAGCCCCTTACGTCGAACGTTAAGCCCCGCACCCCAAAATGCCAGCGGATCTTCGGGTGGAGCCTTCGGTCAACCCGGTCATGAATACCCCCAAGTTCGTTGCCGCTGCTTTCTGGGAGAGCGCGAATCAAGACTTCCGTTGTCTGCGTGGGCTGTCCGTCCTTCGGCAGCCAACGCGCGGTTGGCACTCAGTCATCCGGCCGCCGTCGGCGGGAGTTCGGCGCCTTGTTCAGCCGGGTGCTACCGGGGTATTCTTGCTGCCGCAGGCGCATCAAGCGTGTCTCGCCGAGCAAGCCGGCCAAACAGAATCAATACCAATGCTGCAAGTCTTCGCTGTTCGCCTGGTGCGCCAGCGGTCACCGTCTCAATCCAAGGCCCGGTCGTTGGCGATGCGTTCTATATCTCTCGCTGCTCACGTCCGCGGCCTAACCCCTCCGTCAAGGGGACGCCCACAAGCGGGCTTCGCCCGCCTGCGGCCGCCCCTTACGTCGAACGTTAAGCGCCTCATGGCCAACTCGATATCGCTTGAGCAAATCTTTGGTGCCATCGTGAACCAAGACACCCTTGAGGTTGCCGCCGAAGAGATGGCGAGCCTTTCGCGAAGCTATCCGGAGTTGACGGCCGAGTTCACCCGCGTTCTTGAGGCGGCAATCCGCAGCGCCTTGGCAGGCGATCCGTCTGTGGTCATGGCCGTAAATCGAAGTGGCTATAGGGTCACGTCGTGCCAGGAGGTAGAGCAGTATTGTTCCGAGCTGCTAGCTTTGTACTCCACTGCAGCCGCGCGTCCTGCCTAGAGGCGTCTGCAGGTGCTAGCCTTGTAGGTACATCTTGCAATGTCACCCAACATCAAGCTCACCGCATTTCAATCTCTGCCACGGTCGCCCCGCAGCGCACGAGGAGAGGTCTGTCCGCGCGCTTGCAGGCGGACGCTTGAGTTCAACGTTGAAGTGCAACACCCCGCGGACGGCCGAATGCTTCGGCCGGAGTCCTGAATCCTAGTCTTTCTCTTGGCCGGCTGTTGAGTTCACCCGCAATGCGGTCGCACTCGGCTTGGGTCAGCCCCTTCAAGCAC
>NZ_JBFUGE010000861.1:0-2080 GCF_056403075.1 Ideonella sp. P3_A4
GCCTGGTGGTGATGGCTTTCAAAGGCGGCCAACTCGCGGCGCAGGCCACGCTGCCGGTCGATGTGGAGGGCGAGATTCGCGCCGTCCGCTTCGACACGGCCGACTACCCGATCGCCCCGAAGATGCCAGCGATTCCGGTCCACGTTGAAGCGAGGCTGCGCGGAGCGAGCTTCGACCAGTACAGCAGCGACCTGTGGCTGCTGGTGCTCGACGGCAAGACGATCAAGCAGGTGCTGGTGCAAAACGTGTCTTGGGAATCCTGGGGCACCCAATGCGGCACCGATTGCATTGACACCACCAAGACCAACACCATCGTCGTCATCGCCCCCGAGAAGTCGGCCCAAGGCTTCCACGACCTCAAGCTGCGAACCCGCGGCAAGGTCACGCCACCCGGCAAGCCGGAAACTGCGGCCACCACGGTGGACAAGACGACACGCTACGTCTTCACGGGCCAGGCTTACGAGGCGAAGTAGGCAGACCTCGCCCGGGCACGCGGGCCCGACAAGGCCTGCGCCACCACCTTCACAGTGACGTGGCCAGCGAAGCCATGAGTTCCCTGAACCACTGCTGCGCCGGGTGGGTGTCGTTGCGACGATGCCAAATCAGGTCGTAGACCACCGTCGGCAGCGCCACCGGTGGTGGAAACAGGACCAGCTTGCGGCGGGCGGGCGAGTTCAACGCCACGCGTTTCAGCACCGTGGTCGTCATGTTCGTCTGCGCCACGACACCGGGCGCCGCAAACATGTGGGGCAGCGTCAACGCGAGCGTGCGCCGCTTGCCCAGTTGCGCCAGCGCCTGGTCGACGTGCCCGTGGCGATCGCCCTCGGGTGACACCAGCACATGCGGCAGCGCCAGAAACGCCTTCATGTTCATGCCCTGCCTGGCCGTCGGGTTGTCGCGACGGACCAGCGTCACGAACTCATCCGTCAGGATGGTCCTCGTCAGGATCCGGCTCTCTTGCTGCGTGGGCGGCACGCCAATGGCAGCGTCGATCGTCCCCGCATCGAGCAGATCGACCGCGTCATCACGGCCCGTGAAGGCGTGCACGCTCAACGAAACACCCGGCGCCTGCTTGCCCAGCGCCTGCAGCAACGCTGGCAACAGCACGTGGGCTGGATAGTCGGACAAGCCCAGCGTGAATGTCAGCGAGGCTTCGGCTGCAACGAACGTCGGCTTGCTGACGACCACTGATTCGATCTGCCGCAGCGCCTGCGACACCGGCTCGGCCAGGTCACGGGCTCGCGGCGTCGGCAGCAGGCCCTCGGCGCTGCGGATGAAGAGCTGATCGCCGAAGAGCTTGCGCAGCCGCGACAGCGCAGCGCTCATCGCAGGCTGGCTCACGCCCACGCGAGCGGCGGCGCGGGTCACGTTGCGCTCGCTCATCAACGCATCGAGCGCCGCGAGCAGGTTCAGATCGACGCCATGAAAATCCATAAAACGAATACTGATCTATATCGGTCATTTGTTGGACAGATTTTAGGCAGCTTCCCAGAATGAGGCCATTCCTGATCAACACAGCAAGGCCGATCGACATGAGCTCCCTGCCCCTAACCCCCACCATGGCCGGCGACACCGCGCGGCTGCACGCCGAGCGACAGGCGGTTCAGACGCTGTACCGCGCGTTCAGCGACAAGAACCCCGACCTGCTCGACATCGCCGTCACCCCCGACTGGGACGACATCCCGCTGGCGCCCGGCCAGGGCCCCGGCCCCGAGGGCCTGAAGCCCATCATCCGCGGCTTCATCGAAGCCCTGCCGGACGTCCACATCACGATCCACGAGCTGATCCAGGTGCCCGGCCGCATAGGGGTGCGCGCCGAGATCACCGGCACGCACCGCGGGCCACTGTTCGGCATCCCGGCCACCGGCAAGAAGGTCAGTTTCCGGCTGCACGAGTTTCACGAACTCGACGGCCAACGCATCACGCGGACCAGGCACCTCGAAGACTGGTTCGGGCTGTTCCAGCAGCTGGGTGCCTTCCCTGCGCTCAACAACCACTGAATACGAAAGACTCCCATGAAAGCCCTTCGCATCCACGAATTCGGAACGCCCAGCCACGCCGTGCTGGAAGACCAGACACC
>NZ_JBFUGE010000862.1:0-2076 GCF_056403075.1 Ideonella sp. P3_A4
TGTTCACGCATAGCATCACGCCGAACCAGACCAGGTCGATGCCCATCTTCTCGGCCACCGGCCCCAGCAGCGGCAGGATGATGAAGGCGATCTCGAAGAAGTCGAGGAAGAAGGCGAGGAAGAAGATGAACAGGTTGACGACGATCAGGAAGCCGACCTGACCGCCCGGCAGGTTCGACAGCATGTGCTCGATCCAGCGGCCGCCCTCGACACCCTGGAACACCAGCGAGAACACGCGTGAGCCGATCAGGATGAACACCACCATCGCGGTGATGCGGGCGGTGCCGGCCATCGCTTCTTTCACCAGCGGCCAGGTCAGGCGCTTGTGCAGCGCGGCCAGGATGAAGGCACCGACGGCACCCATCGCGCCGGCTTCGGTCGGCGTGGCGATCGCGGTGTTCAGGCCCGGCAGGCCGCCCATGCTGCCCAGCACGGCGAAGATCAGGATCGCCGACGGGACGATGCCGCGCAGGCACTTCTTCCACAGCGCCCAGCCGTTCAGCGTGCGTGCTTCCTTCGGCACACCCGGCACATGGTGCGGCTTCACGCGGCTGAGCACGAAGGTGTAGAGCGCGAAGATCAGCACCTGCAGGATCGACGGCCCCCAGGCGCCCTTGTACATATCACCCACCGACTTGCCGAGCTGATCGGCCAGCACCACCAGCACCAACGAGGGCGGCACCACCTGGGTGATCGTGCCCGAGGCCGCCAGTACGCCAGTGGCGTAACGCATGTTGTAGCCGTAGCGCATCATCACCGGCAGCGAGATCATCGCCATCGCGATCACCTGGCCGGCCACGGTGCCGGTGATGGCGCCGAGGATGAAGCCGACGATGATCACCGAGTAGCCGAGGCCACCGCGCACCGGGCCGAAGAGCTGGCCCATTGAGTCCAGCATGTCTTCGGCCAGCCCGCATTTCTCGAGCAGCGAGCCCATCATCGTGAAGAACGGGATCGCCAGCAGCAGGTCGTTCGACAGGATGCCGAACACGTTCTGCGGCAGCGCGCTCATGAACTCGGGCGGGAACCAGCCCATGTTGATGGCATAGATGCCGCAGGCCAGGCCCAGCGCGGCAAGCGAGAACGCGACCGGAAAGCCGATCAACATCACGAAGATCAGCCCCGCGAACATCAGCGGGGGGAAGTTCTCCATCGCGATCATTGGAGCGGCCTTTCGTAGTGCGTGTCCATCTCGTAGACGTGCATCAGCCAGCCGATGCGCTTGATGATTTCACCCAGGCCTTGCAGCAGCACGAGGCCAAAGCCGACCGGCAGCGTCAACATGGCCGGCCAGCGAACCAGRCCGCCGGCGTTGTTCGACATTTCGCCGGAGATGTACCAGCGCATGAACAAGGGCCAGGCGAAATAGATCATCGTGATCATCACCGGCACCAGGAAGACGATCAGACCGAACAGGTCGACGTAGACCTTGCCGTGGCCCGACAGACGGGAATAGATCAGGTCGACGCGCACGTGTTCGTTCATGCGCAGCACTTGCGCGGCGCCGAACATCACGCAGGCCGCGAAGAGGTACCACTGCACCTCGAGGAACGAGTTCGAGCTGTAGTCGAAGCCGTAGCGCACGACCGCGTTGCTGGCGCTGATGAAGCACGACAGGATCACCGCCCAGGAGGCGATCCTGCCGAAGCGGTCGGTCAGCCAGTCAACGCCGTGGGCGAAGGCGAGCAGGGCATTCATGGCGCGCTCCTGTGGCAACAGGGCGCGGGGCGGGCGAGGAACWTGGCGGCGGCTCCAAACGAGGTGTCGATACCTGGCGCTCCAGCCATGGCTTCAGCCATGGGCAAGGGCGCCGATCGCCCGCAATGTATCGGTTGCCGCCTGAATCACGCCTGAAACGGCGCGGTGCTCAGGGAAAGCACTATCGGCCCCGGACGGGGCCGATCCGCTCAGTCAGCTTCAGCCGTGAGAGGCCGAGACGAAGAGCTTGGTCGAACGCGCGCCCGAGCGGCAGAAGGCCAGCATCGGCTTGGGCAACTCGGCCAGCAGCTTGGCAAAGGCGGCGATCTCTTCAGGCGACTGGTAGCCGCCGTTGACCGGCAGGAAGCGGTACTCGAG
>NZ_JBFUGE010000863.1:0-2075 GCF_056403075.1 Ideonella sp. P3_A4
GCGGTGCCCAGTGCGGTCGAGTCGGCCAGGCTGAAGGTGTTGTCGAACGCGTCGGGCCGCGCGCCGGCGCGCAGCAGCAGGTCGATCCACGCCAGGCGGGTCGACGCCTGCTCATGCGCGGCGGCGGCATGCAGCGGGCAGCCTTGGCCGCCGCACTGGTTGGGGTCGGCCCCCCGGTCCAGCAGCGCGCGGGCCAGCGGCTCGTTCCGGGTCATCACCGCCAGCGTCAGCGGCGTCAGGTCGTCGCCAAAGAGGATGTTCGGTGACAGCGCCTCGTCGATCTTGACCACGTCGGCAGGCGACTGGGCCCGCCGGTAGGCCGCGCGGGCGCGGTGCAGCGGGCTGGCCAGCAGAGCTGAGGGTGCGTCCAGCAGGCCTTGGCCGACCCAGTACGCCGCGCGCCGGCGCAGATCGGCCGAGTCGCTGGGGCGTTCCACCGCGCCGCGCTGGACCAGCTCGACGACGGCCCATTCGGGCTCGCCTTGAACGCCTCGCAGTGTGAGCGCCGGGCTGCGTTGCCCGGCCGTCCACAAGCTGGTCAGCGCACGGCGCAACGGCGGCGGCACTTCGATGAGGCTGCCGGCATGGCGTGTGAGCGCGATGTAGCGCGTGCCTTCGCCCCACCGCGAGACGCGGCCGCGGCGCGCCTCCTCTTCGCTGACGTAGTAGGTGACGCGCCAGTCGTACGACCTGTAGCCGGCGCTGTAGACCCAGGCGTCGACCAGGGCCGAGAACTCCTCGTCACGCCAGGCCGGAATGCGGTCGACAGCCAGGCCCTGCTGGCGTGCCAGCGTGCAGGCGTACAGCAGATCGGCCTCGCCATGTGCGCCGTGGGCTGTTCGTGTCCAGTTCGGCGTCGCCGTGAACTCGGCCCGTTCGCCGGTGTCGCAGTGCGCGAGGATCCAGCGTGGTGGGCTGAATTGGCTGTCGAGGATCCGGTACGCAAGCGCGTCGCCTCTCATGGCCAGGCTCTGGCGTTCGACCTGCAGCTCGAAGAAACCGCCGCTGTGCACCTTGTCCCAAGGGGACGACGCGGCACCGGCGCTTTCCGGCAGGCGCAATTGGCCGAACGCCCCGCCCGCTGCAATGTTAACAGTGGCTGCGATGGCGACGCCGCGCCAGGGGTGGCTGGGCCGCGGCGCCGCGCTCACACCGTCATCCCGCCCGACACCTCCAGCACGGCGCCGTTGACGTAGCTGGCCTCGTCGCTGGCCAGGAAGGCGTAGACGTTGGCGATCTCTTCGGGCTGGCCCAGGCGTTTGAGCGGCACCTGTTCGCGCATGTGGCCCAGCACTTTCTCGGGGATCGTCGCGAGGATCGGTGTCTCGATGAAGCCCGGCGCCACCGCGTTGACGCGCACGCCCTTGGGTCCCAGCTCGCGGCTCCAGGTCTTGGTGAAGCCGATCACGCCGAACTTGGCGGCGGCGTAGTTGGTCTGGCCGAAGTTGCCGTACAGGCCGACCACCGACGAGGCGTTGAGGATCACGCCCTGGCCTTGCTCGACCATCGTGTCGGCCACCGCTTGCGCACAGTGAAAGACGCCGCGCAGGTTGACGTCGATCACCGCGTCGAACTGCGCTTCGCTCATCTTCAGCAACCGGGCGTCACGGGTGATGCCGGCGTTGTTGACCAGCACGTCGATGCGGCCGTGGCGGGCCTTCACGGCAGCCACCATCGCGTCGACCTGCTCGCGCTTGGTCACATCGACCAGATGACCTTCGGCGCGGCCGCCGGCCGCTTGGCACTGGGCGACCGCCGTGTCGAGCGCCTCTTGCTTCAGGTCGCAGACCACGACGACCGCGCCCTCGCGGGTGAACTTCAGCGCGGTGGCCAGACCAATGCCTTGAGCGGCGCCGGTGACGATGCAGATCTTGTCGGTCAGTCTCATGGGATCAACTTCAGAAAACGCAGCACGAAAGGGAGTTGGTCGTCGAAATCGCTCAGGGCATGGTCACTGCCTTCGAGCAGCAGCGTGTGGGCGCCGGCGTGGCGGGCCGTCATCTCGCGCCAGTCCAGCAGCTCGTCGCCCTTGGCGATGACGGCGGCGTAGCGCTCGGGGTGGGTCAACGCGGGTG
>NZ_JBFUGE010000864.1:0-2074 GCF_056403075.1 Ideonella sp. P3_A4
CGATAACAGTCACAGATCAGCTCGATCCACACCAGTACAGTTGGCGCCATGCCGATCGCCAACGCCGCCTCGACCTTTCGCTACGAAGACCTGGCCGGCTTCATTGCCGGGTTGATCGAGCGCGGCACCCTGACCCCTGGCTCTCGCGTGCCTTCGCTGCGCGAGATCAGCCGGCAGCRCCGCACCAGCGTGACCACCGCGCTGCAGGCCTATCGCCTGCTGGAGGACCGTGGCCTGATCGAAGCGCGGCCGCAGTCGGGCTTTTATGTCGCGCAGGCCCCGCACGCCATCGCGGCGCCGGCCAAGAGCCGCCCTCCGGCGCGGCCTACGGATGTGGCAGTGCCGGCCGTGATGCTGAAGCTGCTGGAGCATGCGGCCGACCCGAAGCTGGTGCCGCTGGGCTGTGCGATCCCGAGCCCGCAATTGCTCGCCTCGGGTGCTCTCGACCGGTGCCTCGCGCGGGTGGCGCGGGTCAAGGGCGTCAAACACAACACCTACACGCCGCCGCGCGGTGAGTTGTCGCTGCGGCGCGAGATCGCCCGCCGAGCGCTGCGCGTGGGCCACGCGGTCGCGCCCGACGACCTGCTCGTCACCTGCGGCTGCACCGAGGCGCTGGCGCTCGCATTGCGCGCGCTGACCCGCCCGGGCGACACGGTGGCGGTGGAGTCGCCCACCTACTTCGGCCTGTTGCAGGTGCTGCAGTCGCTGGGGCTGAAGGCGCTGGAGCTGCCGACCGACGCGCGCACCGGGGTGGACCTCGACGCGCTCGACGCCGCTTGCGGCAGCCACCAGGTTGCCGCCTGCGTGTTGGCCTCGTGCTTCCACAACCCGCTGGGCTGCACGATGAGCGAGGCCAAAAAGCTCGAAGTGCTGGCGGTGCTGGGTCGGCACCGCGTGCCGCTGGTCGAAGACGACATCTACGGCGACATCGGCTTCGGCGCCGAGCGCCCGCGGCCGTTCGCTGCGCTCGACCCGCGCGCGGCGGTGATCTACTGCAGCTCGTTTTCGAAGACGCTGGCGCCGGGCTACCGCGTCGGCTGGGTGGCGGCCAGCGAGCGCTTCATGCCGCGGCTGATCGAGGCCAAGGTGGCCTCGACGTTGTGCGGCCCGGTGCTGCCGCAGCTGGCATTGGCCGAGTTCCTGGCCTCGGGCGGCTACGACCACCACTTGCGGCGGATGCGCCGCATCTTCCAGGACACCTTGCACCGCCTCGTCGTGGCGATCGAGCAATCGTTTCCGCCGGGCACCACGGTGTCGCAGCCGGCCGGTGGCTTCGTCTTGTGGGTCGAACTGCCGAAGGCGGTGGACACGCGGCGGCTGTTCGTCGAGGCGCTGGAGCAGGGCATCTGTTTCGCGCCGGGCGTGGTCTTCTCGGCCAGTGGCCGCTATGGGCGCTGCCTGCGCCTGAGCGGCGGCTACGGCTGGAGCCCTCGGCTCGACCGGGGCGTGCGCGCCCTAGGCCGGCTGGCGGCGTCAGGGGAAACGTGAATCGTTGCGAAGTGCAACCGGATGACCCTAAACACCCCCGCTGGAGCGCCGATGAAGCAGACATGGACACTCGCGACGACGCTTCTGCCCCGTGGTTCGGCGATCCGCAAGGCAACCGCCCGCACCGTTTCATGGAATCGGCCGACATCAATGCGGCGTTTCGCGAGCTGTTCGAGCCGCTACGAACCGGTGTTCGCCGAGGCATGAGCAACGAGGGCCAGATCTACGCACTGGAGATGGACCCCTGCATCCCGGGCGAGCTGCTGGGCACCGAGTGGATCCCGGTGGCCAGTCGCGGTGTGGATGGCGCTTTGCCGCTCGCGGACCCGGCCCGACGTCGTGCGCTGTTCGACCTGCTGCTCGCTRAAAAACGCGTCGAATCGCTGTTTGCCTATGTCTGCGAGCGCCGGGGCACGGGTGGCGAGCCCTACATGTACCTGGAAATCATCTCGGCCGACGGCTGCTTTGCGGCCGGATTCCCGATCGTGCCGGCGGGCAAGGGCTGGCACAAGCGCGAGCTGGTGAAAGTGCCGCACCGCCGGCTGGACCCGGTCGCGCTGGCCTGACCCGCAGCCTCCCACACCCG
>NZ_JBFUGE010000865.1:0-2072 GCF_056403075.1 Ideonella sp. P3_A4
GCCGTGGCGGGCCCGGCGCTCGCCGGGATGCTGGTCGCATGGCGCCCCGAAGCATGCCTATGGACATCGATGGCCGCACTGCTGTTGGCCGCGATGCTGTTGCGTGGGCTCGACCTGCCGTCCCGGCCGCAGTCCACCAGCGCCTTCTGGCCGGCATTCCGCGAAGGCTGGCGCGTGCTGCGAACGAACAGGCCGCTGTGGCACACAGCTTGGGTCATCGTCGCGACGAACGGCAGCGCTGGCGTGGTCGAGATCCTGTTCCTGTTCCGGGCCCGCGACCAACTGCAGTTTTCGCCGTCCATGCTCGGCACGATGGTGGCTCTGGCGGCCGTCGGCGGCATCGCGGCTGGCATGCTGGCGGGAAGGATGCGGCTTCATGTCGGCCTGGGGCGGCTGCTCACCTTGGCCGTCGCGCTCGAGGCCCTCAGCATCGCGGTGCTGGCGACGGGCCAGAGCGCAACGATGCTGGTCGCCGGACTGGCGCTGAACAGCTTCGCGCAAGTCGTGGGCAATGTGTGCGTTTGGGGCTACCGCCAGGAAAGCACGGCGAGCGAGCACATCGGGCGGGTCTCTGGCGCGACCGGTTCGCTGTTCAAGCTGGGCATGCCGCTCGCCCTGGTGGTTTCGGGCCAGTTGGCCGCGCAGCTGCCCTTGACACCCCTGCTCGGCCTGTGCGCCGCGGTTCATCTGCTCGCCGCCCTGTGCCTGCGCTTCTCGGCGATGTACCCGGTGCGCTGAGGTTCATTGCTGGGTGCCGACCGGGGCTATACAGTCGTTGCGTGCAGTCCAGCGCCCGACGAGGCGTTCGGAAGTGTCGCCTCCTCTTCCAGTTCCTGCTCGGTGTTGACGTAGTTCTGCGCAAGCTCCCGTGTCAGAACTTCGCGGTCACAGGCCCTTTCCCAGATCGACACGACGACGCACGCCACCGCATTGCTCATGGTGCTCGTCAGGGCGCGCGCTTCCGACATGAAGCGGTCGATGCCGACGATGAGCGCAACACCGGCCAACGGAAGGTCGGGCATCACCGTGAGCGTGGCCACCAGTGCGACGAAGCCGCTGCCGGTGACCCCTGCGGCACCCTTGGACGTGAGCAGCATCAGCCCGAGCATCGCGGCGATCTGCGTCCACGACAGGTGGATGTCGCAGGCCTGGGCGATGAACATCGAGGCCAGCGTCAGGTAGATCGCCGTGCCGTCCAGGTTGAACGAATAGCCGGTCGGCAGGACCAGGCCCACCACGCCTTTCTTGCAGCCCAGGCGCTCGAGTTTCATCAGCAGCCGCGGGAGTACCGGCTCACTCGACGACGTGCCGAGCACGACCAGCAGTTCTTCCCGGATGTAGCGCAGCAGCTGCCACAGCTTGAAGCCGTGCATGCGCGCCAGCAGACCGAGCACGACGACGACGAAGAAGGAGCAGGYGACATAGAAGGTCGCGATCAGGAGACCGAGCGAACCGATCGACATGATGCCATAGCGGCCGACGGTGAAGGCCATCGCACCGAAGGCGCCCAGCGGCGCGAGGCGCATGATGAAGCCGAACGCCGCGAAGAGCATGTGCGCAAAGCTGTCGATGCCGTCCAGCACGGAACGTCCGACCGAGCCGATGCGCGTGAGGCCGAAGCCGCACAGCACGGACAGCAGCAGCACTGGCAGCACCTCGCCTTCCGCGAAGGCGCCGAAGAAGGATCCGGGGATGATGTGCAGCACGAACTCGGTGAAGCCGCGTGGCGGCACCTGGCTCGAGTACTTGGCGGCGATGGACGTGTCGAGGTGCGCGGGGTCGATGTGCATGYCCACGCCCGGCTGCATCAGGAACACCGCCGCGAGTCCGGTCAGCAGGGCGAGGATCGTGAGTGCATAGAACAGGCCCATCGACTTCAGCAGCGTCTTGCCGATCTCGCGAGAGTCGTTCAGCGACGTGATGCCACTGACGATCGTGCAGAAGACGATCGGCGCGATCATCATCTTCACGAGCTTGACGAAGCCGTCGCCGAGCGGTTTGAGGGCGGCGCCGAATTCGGGCCAATAGTGCCCCACGGTGATGCCGAGAGCCAGGCCGATCAGGACCTGGAC
>NZ_JBFUGE010000866.1:0-2066 GCF_056403075.1 Ideonella sp. P3_A4
CGCCAACTTGCCTGCCCGACGCGTGCCGCCGCCTTTGTCCTCGGTGGCCGGTGGGCGATTTGTTCCGCCTGAATTGCCGTTTTCACGCCACGGAGCTGCGTGCTCCTGCAGTGTGTCCGGCAAAGGTTGTGCAAAATCCCCCGGGCCTTGAAGGATCAGCCTCATCGAGATTGAGACACTCTGCATGACCGCAAAGAAGCCCTCTGCCGCTGCCTCCCCTGCCGCCAAATCCGCCGCCAAGTCGACAACGGCGGCGCCGGCCAAGTCCGCTGCGAAGGCGGCTGCCAAGGCGAGCGCTGCGGTCGAAGACCCCAAGAAGGCGGCGGTGAAGGGCAAGGCGGTCAAGCCGGCTGAAGACGAGGGCAAGAAGGCCAAGAAGGGCGCCAAGGCCGAACCCGTCGTGGCCAAGAAGGCTGCCGAGGTCGAAGAAGACCTGACCGRCATCGAAGCCGACCTGGAAGGCGAAGTCGAAGCCGAAGCCGGCGAGACCACCGAAGTCGAGGAAGGCGAAGACAAGCCCAAGGCCAAGCCGCTGCGGATGAAGGTCTCGCGCGCCAAGGAGCGCGCGCTGATGCGTGAATTCGGCCTGGACGAAACGGCGCTGACGGAAGAGGAAGTCGCCAAGCGCCGCCAGGAGCTGAAGACGCTCATCAAGATGGGCAAGACGCGTGGTTACCTCACGCACCAGGAAATCAACGACCACCTGCCCGAGAAGCTGGTCAACGAGGAAATCCTCGAAGCCATCATCTCGATGCTCAACGACATGGGCATCGCGGTCTACGAGCAGGCCCCCGACGCCGCCACGCTGCTGATCGCCGGTGGCGCCACCTCCACCGCCACCGAAGAAGAAGCCGAAGAAGCCGCCGAAGCCGCGCTGTCGACTGTCGACTCGGAATTCGGCCGCACGACCGACCCGGTGCGCATGTACATGCGCGAGATGGGCTCGGTCGAGCTGCTGACGCGTGAAGGCGAAATCGAGATCGCCAAGCGCATCGAAGGTGGCCTGCAGGCCATGATGCTGGCGATCTCTGCCTCGCCGACGACCATTGCCGAGATCCTCGCGATGGCCGACCGCATTGCCGCGGGCGAGATGCAGATCTCTGAAGTCGTCGACGGCTTCGTCGCCGAAGACGAGGCCGACGACTACGTGGCCGAAGAAGACTTCGACGAATTCGACGAGGAAGACGACGACGACGGCAACGGCGGCTCGAAGGCGCTGACCAAGAAGCTCGAAGAGCTGAAGAGCCAGGCGCTGACCAAGTTCGGCGAGTTGCGCATCCACTTCGACAAGATGCGCAAGGCCTTCGAGAAGGAAGGCTACCAGTCGCAGGCGTACAACAAGGCCCAGCACGCCATCAGCGAAGACCTGATGACGATCCGCTTCACGGTCAAGACGATCGAGAAGCTGTGCGACATCCTGCGCTCACAGGTCGACGACGTGCGCCGCTACGAGCGCGAGATTCGCAAGATCGTGGTCGACAAGTGCGGCATGCCGCAGGACCACTTCATCAAGACTTTCCCGCCGAATGCGCTGAACCTGAAGTGGTCGGAAAAGGAAACCCTGGCCGGCAAGCACTACAGCCTGGTGATGACGCGCAGCCTGCCCGCCATCCAGGAGCTGCAGCAGAAGCTGATCGACCTGCAAGCGCGCGCGGTGGTGCCGGTCGATGACCTGAAGCACATCAACCGCCGCATGAACGAGGGCGAAAAGGCCTCGCGCGACGCGAAGAAGGAAATGATCGAGGCCAACCTGCGGCTGGTGATCTCGATCGCGAAGAAATACACCAACCGCGGCCTGCAATTCCTCGACCTGATCCAGGAAGGCAACATCGGCCTGATGAAGGCAGTCGACAAGTTCGAATACCGCCGCGGCTACAAGTTCTCGACCTATGCCACGTGGTGGATCCGCCAGGCCATCACCCGCTCGATCGCCGACCAGGCGCGCACCATTCGCATCCCGGTGCACATGATCGAGACGATCAACAAGATGAACCGCCTGTCGCGTCAGCACCTGCAGGAGTTCGGCTTCGAGCCGGACGCCCCGACGCTGGCCGAGAAGATGGAGA
>NZ_JBFUGE010000867.1:0-2063 GCF_056403075.1 Ideonella sp. P3_A4
GCACTGCGTGATCGCGCAGGCACTCGGCAGCCCGCTGGCCGCTGTGCCGCCGAACTACCAGGGGTCGACGCTGCTGTTGCGTTTCCTGGAGGAGTTCTATTCCGATCTGTGGATGTACTGGCCGCTGGTTGGCGTCCGTGCGCTGCTTGATGCGCACGCCGCCGAGCGCGAGCGCGCTCTGCAGGCCAGTCAACTAGGCCAGCTGATGGCCGACCTGCAACTGTCGCTGCTGCGGGCGCAGATCCAGCCCCATTTCCTGTTCAACACCCTGCATGCCATTTCAGCCCTGCTTCGCGTGGACCCGCGGGCCGCCGAGGACATGCTGGCCGATCTGGCCGAGCTGCTACGAGCATCTTTCGACAATCCGACACACGAGACGAGCTTGCGCCACGAGATCGCCATCGTGGACTGCTACCTGAGAATCCAGCAAAGGCGTCTGGGTGAACGATTGACGTTGGTGCGGCACATCGATCCCGAGGTGTTGGATGCCGCGGTACCGACGCTGGTATTGCAGTCGTTGGTCGAGAACGCCGTCGTGCACGGGCTGGCGCCGGTGAATCGGCCGGGCCGGCTGGAGATCACTGCGCGTCGGGAAGCCGAACAGCTGCTGCTCGCGGTACGCGACGACGGCTCCGGCCTGCCGGACACACCGCGCCAAGGGGTGGGCTTGGCGAATGCACGCGAACGCCTGCGCCAACTCTATGGCGAAGCCCACAGCTTCAAGATCGGCGGGCAACCGGGTGCGGGCACCTGGGTTGATCTGCAACTGCCCTACCGAACAATGGCCGACGCGGCGTGAGGCGAGGTCAAGGCCGCACACGACAACAATGACCTCGATGAAGATTCGCACCCTGATCGTCGACGACGAACCGTTGGCCCGGCTGAACCTCAGCACGCTGCTGGCGCAGGAAGACGACTTCGATCTCGTGGGCGAATGTGCCGATGCTTCAACCGCTGCCACCGCGATACGGCAATTGGCACCCCAGCTGCTTTTCCTGGACGTGCAAATGCCCGGCATGGACGGCTTTGGCTTGCTCGACGCGGTGCAGGCCGCCTCACACGGCACAGACAACGAAGCCGCGCCACTGGCCATCGTCTTTGTCACCGCTCATGCCCAATTCGCAGTACGCGCATTCGACGCCCAGGCGCTGGACTACCTCCTCAAACCTTTTCGCCGTGAACGCTTCGAGGCCACGCTGGACCGCGTGCGCCAGCATCTGACCCACCCTGCGATGTCGGTGACAGCGCCTGCGTTGTGCGACAACGCGATAGCGGTCGAGCCCGATCGCATGGTTGTCAAGAGCGGTCAGCAGCTGGTGTTCATTCCCTTTGACGAGCTGGAAGTGGTGCGTGCCGCCGCCAACTACGTGACGCTGCACTTCGGCCGTGACGAAACGTTGGACGTGCGCGAAAAGATCGGCGTGCTGGCACAGCGCCTGCCGCCATCACGCTTCCTGCGCATCCATCGCTCCTACATCGTCAACCTGGCGCAACTGCGCTCGCTGTATGCGATCGGCGGCGGCGAATACATGGCCCGCCTTCGCAACGGCCGTGAGCTGCCTGTGGGCCCAAGCTACCCCGACGCCATCCGGCATGCCCTGGCGCGAGCGGGGATACCGCGGTTTGGTGGTGTTGGGGGGCTGTAGCGGGTTGTGCTGCGCGGCTGTGGGGGACGTTGTTGCTTGAGGCGTTCGACGTAGGGGGCGGCTTGCAGTCTGTCGCAAGACGTCGCCTTGACGGAGGGGTTAAGCCAAGGTTGGTTGACGGCTACCTAGGAGCCAAATAGATGTCTTCGTCGGGGTGCGGTGTGCAGTAGAACGAATGGTGTTTGACAACGTACTCCATGAGGGCATGTTCCCGGCTAGGGCCTACGTTGCCATCCGGGAAGAGTATGAGAATTCTCCTGTGGCAAATGTCGCCAGGAGGGGGCTGCGATTCACAGGCAAGGTGCAATCCATGTGATGCATCGATACGAGCTGCGGCGCATTCAAATCCCTCTGCACCAAGTGCGTTCGCCACGTCAGCCATGCGCAAGCCATCGAGTTGGTGCTTGAATTCAAAGT
>NZ_JBFUGE010000868.1:0-2061 GCF_056403075.1 Ideonella sp. P3_A4
GTCAAGCACCGGCGCGCCCCACGGCCTTGGCGACAGCTGCCAGCACGGCAGCGCGCACCACCGGCACCTCGGCATCGGCGTCGATGCGCTGCACACGCTGCGGCGCTGCCTCGCAGCGCGCCGCATAGCCGCTGCGCACGCGCTCGAAAAAGGCTTCGGCCTCGCGCTCGAGCCGGTCGGGCTCGCGCGCCGCGGCGCGGCGGTGTGCGGCCACCACTGGGGGCACGTCGAACCACAGCGTCAAATCAGGTTGCAGACCCTGCTGCACCCACTGCTCCAGCGTCGACAACACCGCCAAGTCAAAGCCGCGGCCGGCGCCTTGGTAGGCGAAGGTCGCGTCGGTGAAGCGGTCGCACAGCACCGTGGTGCCGGCGGCCAGCGCTGGCTCGATGCGGGTGTGAAGATGGTCGCGCCGGGCGGCGAAGACCAGCAGCGCTTCGCACAACGCATCCATCGGCTCGTGCAGGAACAGCTCACGCAGCTTCTCCGCCAGCGGCGTGCCGCCGGGCTCGCGGGTCAGCAGCACCTCGTCGCCTTGCTCGCGCAAGGCTTCGGCCACGGCTTCGATGTGGGTCGATTTGCCGGCGCCGTCGATGCCTTCGAAGGTGATGAAGCGGCCACGGGTGCTCACTTGCGCGGGCCTTTCTGGAACTGGTTGACCGCCCGATTATGGTCGTCCAGGGTGTCCGAAAAGACGCTGGAGCCGTCGCCGCGCGCCACGAAGTACAAGGCCTTGCTCGGGTCGGGCTTGAGCACCGCCTGCAGCGACGCCAGGCCCGGCATCGCGATCGGCGTCGGTGGCAGGCCGGCCCGGGTGTAGGTGTTCCAGGGCGTGTCGGTCGTCAGGTCGACGCGGCGCAGGTTGCCGTCGAACTTGGTGCCCAACCCATAGATGACGGTGGGGTCGCTTTGCAGCGGCATGCCGAGCTTGAGCCGGTTGACGAACACAGCAGCGACGCGACCACGATCGCCCGGCGTACCGGTTTCCTTCTCGACGATCGAGGCCAGCACCAGCGCCGCTTCGGGGTTGGGCAGCGGCAGGCCTTCGGCGCGCGTCGGCCAGGCTTCTTCGATGCGCCGCGTCATCGCGGCCACGGCACGGCGCAACACCGTCAAGTCGCTGACGCCGCGGCTGTAGGCATAGGTGTCAGGGAACACATGGCCCTCGACCACGCCGCCGGGCAGCTCCAACAGCTTGGCGACCTGCTCGTCGGTCAAACCTTGAATCGACTGTTTCAGATTCGGCGCATCAACCAACGCCTGGCGCACCTGGCGGAAGGTCCAGCCGTCGATCAGGCGCAGGTTTTCCAGCACCTCATCGCCGCGGACCATCTTGTCCAACAGGTCGCGCGGGGTTGTACCGGCGCCGATTTCATAGCTGCCGGCACGGATCTTCCGTGCCTGGCCGGACCAGCGGAACCACTGGTACAGCAGCTCGGTCGGTGCATCGACGCCAGCGTCCACCCACAGGCGAACGACCTCGCGCGGCGTGGTGCCAGGCTCGATCGAGACCTCGACCCGTTCGCTGCGCAACGGCAAAGGCCGGCCCAGCCACCACCAGCCGGCGGCTGCGGCTGCCACGAGCAGCAGCAACGCCACGACGAAGAACTTGCGCAACCGCCTCATGCCAGTGAAGGTATCCCCAGAGGGCTCTCGAACATAGGGCGGCGATGATAATCGTCGGCATGACTGACCTGGCCCTGGCTCCCGCTGCACTCGCCCCCGCTTCTTCCGCCGCGCTGCAAGGCGCTGTCCGTTTGTCCGACTGGGGCGTGATACGCGCCCAAGGGGCCGAGGCCGCCAGCTTCTTGCAGGGCCAACTGACCAGCGACGTGGTTGGCCTGGCGCGCGGCCAGGCCACGCTCGCGGGCTACTGCTCGGTAAAAGGACGACTGCTGGCCAGCTTCATCATCTGGTCGCCGGCACCCGACGAAGTCCTGCTGGCCTGCTCGGCCGACCTGCTGGGCCCGACGCTGAAACGCTTGTCGATGTTCGTGCTGCGCGCCAAGTGCAAACTGAGCGACGCGAGCGCGGAGGTTTCGCTATGGGGTCTGGCCGGCC
>NZ_JBFUGE010000869.1:0-2060 GCF_056403075.1 Ideonella sp. P3_A4
GAACTGGCCAGCTTCTATCAGGCTGGCAAGGACTTCCAGGCCAAGGTGGCGATGCGCCTGACCAATGCCCAGGGATCCACGCGTGAGCGCGCGATGAATCTCTGGCGCGTCAACACGGGCACGTCCGGTGACCAGCGCTATCTGATCACCTTTGAGGCGCCCGCTGATGTGCGCGGCATGGGCTTTCTCGTCTGGAAGTACGCCAAGAAGGAAGACGACCGGTGGCTGTACTTCCCCGCGTTGAAGGCGGTGAAGCGCGTTGCTGCGGACGACAAGCGCTCGTCCTTTGTTGGCTCGGACTTCACCTACGAGGACATTTCGGGTCGCGACCTCGATGAAGAACAGCACACACTGCTGCGGCAAGAGCCCGTTGGCGATCGCACGGCCTATGTCGTTGAAAGCAAGCCCAAGACACCGGCAAGCTACGCCAAGCGTCTGAGCTGGGTAGACCACGAACGCTGGCTGCCGCTGAAGGAGGAGTACTACGACGCAGAAGGCAAGCTGCAGCGCGCCTTCAAAGCCGACAAGGTTGAAGAAATCGGCGGACGTTGGACCATCACGAGCCGCTCGATGGTCAATGCCCAGACTGGCCACCGCACGGAGGTGGTGTTCAAGTCGGTGCGCTACGACGCCGGGCTGGCTGACGACCTCTTCGCCGAGCGCAGCCTGCGCAACCCGCCGACGCTGGCTCAATGAAGGCGTTGGCGATCATGCTCTCGGCAACTGCGCTCTCGCCTTCGGTCACGGCGGCACAGGTGACGGGGTTCGTCCAGCTTCGGCAGGCGCAACGCATTGAATCGCCTGACTGCAGTACGGTATCTGCGTGCTCCGCGATGGTCCAGGAGGCGTTGGCTGAACTGCTGATCGAGCACCGCTTATCCGATCAATGGTCGGTGTCGCTACGCGGCGAGGCCGGCTACGACAACGCGGCGTCTGACGATCGCTTGGCCGTCCGCGAGGGCTTTGTGGACTGGGCCCTGTCATCGACGACGAGCGTCAAGCTCGGCCGCCAGGTTCTGACCTGGGGCGTCAGCGACTACCTGTACGTCAACGACGTGTTCCCGAAGAACTACGACGCGTTCTTCACTGGCGGCGGCTTCGATCGCATGAAAGAGCCGGTGGATGCTGCCCGCTTCCAGTGGCACGCCGGCGGTGCAGACGTCGAGGCCGTGGCGGCCCGTCCAAAGGCTGATCGGGCGCCCAGTGCGGATCGGTTCGTTGCGATGGCGATGTCCAGCGCTGCGACCCCAGTTGACGACGAGAACGACCGAGCCGATATCGCGTTGAAGCTTTCGGGGCACACCGCGGGTTGGGACCTTGCCGGCTATGCCGCCAGCTTCAGAAGCCGAGAACCGCGCCAGTTCATGGACGGTTCGGGGCTGCGCGTTGACCGCCCGCGCCTGAGGCACCTGGGCGCCAGTGCGACAGGGAACGCGGCCGGCGGGTTGGTCTGGCTGGACGCAGCGGTTCGCGATGCGGGCACAGAGCGCCCGATGACGGTGAACCGGCACTTTCTCGGTTCGGCCACCAAGTTGATCGCAGGCTACTCGCGCGAAATTGGCACCGACCTGACCGCATCGGCGCAGCTGCAGCTTGAGGCCACCACCTCACGTGGCCGCTACTTGGATTCTCTGGCACCTGGCGTGCGGCCCTTGAAGCCCGTCAGCTCCACGCTGCACCTGCGCTTGCAAGGCAGCTGGATGAACCAGACGCTCACTGGCGGGGCACAAGTTTTTTGGGGCAATGAGGGCGACACGCACTTCAACCCATTTGCGAGTTGGAGTCCAGCCGATGGCTGGACTGTCGAAGGGGGGGCCAACCTGTTCAACGGAAGGCCCGATACCCGTTACGGCGCATTCAAGGACGACTCCAACGTCTATGTCCTCGGGCGCTATTCATTCTGAAGGAGAGTAACCATGAAGCATCTGTTCATTTTCAATGACGCTCCCTACGGCAGCGAGCGTACCTACAACGGCTTGCGCCTGGCCGGCTCTGTCGCCAAGCGTGAGGGCGAGCAGGTCCGCGTCTTTCTCATGGGCGACAGCGCCCTGTGTGCCAAG
>NZ_JBFUGE010000870.1:0-2060 GCF_056403075.1 Ideonella sp. P3_A4
GGTAATTACTTATATCCGACCCGGTCGAGCATTTGCTGCACCTTGACCTGGTTCATTCCGATCACCGAGATCGGCACGGATTCGGCCTTGAAGGCCCCCAGCTTGTCCAGCGCCGGATTCGTCAGTTTCAAGCCAGTCACCGCCGGCCATTCATTGTTGCCGTTGGCAAAGTACGCCTGGGCGGCGTCGCTGGCGAGGTATTCGAGGAAACGCACCGCCGCCGCCCGGTTCTTGGCATAACGGGCGACCGCACCGCCGGCGATATTCACGTGCGTGCCGGTGGTGGCCTGGTTGGGCATCACTGCGGCAATCTGCTGCACGGCCGCCTTGTCTTCTGCCTTCTCCGAGCGCATCAGCCGGGCCAGGTAGTAGGTGTTGGTCAGCGCGATGGCGCATTCGCCGCTGGCCACCGCCTTGATCTGGTCGGTGTCACCACCCATGGGCGGGCGCGCCATGTTGGCCACCAGCCCCTTCAGCCAGGCCTCGGTCTTGACGGGGCCCAGGTGCTCGGTCATGGCGCCGAACAGCGACAGGTTATAGGGGTGCGAACCAGAACGTGTGCAGAGTTTGCCGCGGTTTTTCGGGTCGGCCAGTTCCTCGTAGGTATCCACGTCTTCGCGTGAGACCACCTGCTTGTTGTAAACCACGATGCGGGCGCGGGTCGAGAAACCGAACCACTGCGAACCTTCGCCTTTGTCCTGGCTGCGCAACTGGGCCGGGATGCGGCTTTCCAGCAAGGGGTCGCGCACTGGCTGGAACAGCCCGTCGACCTCGGCGCGCCACAGGCGGGCGGCATCGACCAACAAAATCACATCGGCCGGGCTGGCGCTGCCTTCGCTTTTCAGCCGGGCCAGGATGCCGGCATCGTCCGCATCCACCCGGTTGATCTTGATACCGGTGGCTTTGGTGAAATTGTCGTAAAGCGCTTCGTCGGTCTGGTAGTGGCGCGCCGAATACAGATTCAGCACGTTTTCCTGCGCCTGGGCGGCCAATGGCATGGCGGCCACGGCGGCGATGGATGCGATACGGGCGGCCAAAGCCGCCAAGCGGGGAACCATGCGCATTCGAAACTCCAGACAGGGGTCAGTCAAACAACTGAGCCCAGTCTAGCCTATAAACGCGAATGGTTCGCAATTGCGTTGTTGATGCAGATCAGGCGGCGGGCGGAACGTATCCAGTCGGCTGGTCGGCGCCGCCGCCGAAAAGGAACTGCTCCATCTGGCKCGCCAGGTACTGACGGGCCCGCGCATCGGCCAGGTTCAGGCGGTTTTCATTGACCAGCATGGTCTGGTGCTTCTTCCAGAGCTCGAAAGCTTCCTTGCTGATGTTGTCGTAGATGCGCTTGCCGAGTTCGCCCGGGTAGGGCGAGAAATCCAGGCCGTCGGCCTCTTTCTTCAGGTACGTGCATTGAACGGTGCGGGCCATCGGGCGTCTCCAGCGAAAGTGAAATGTTGCGAACGAAGCGGCGGCTGGTCAGCCGAACTTCTTGACCAGCACTTGCGAGCGCCGGTCCCAGTTGTATTTGCGTTTGCGGGCCTCGGGCAGCCAGTCGGGATCGACCTGGACGAAGCCCCGCTTGATGAACCAGTGCATCGTGCGGGTGGTCAGCACGAAGATCGAGTCCATCCCCATCGTGCGAGCACGCTGCTCGACGCGCTTGAGGATCTTGTCGCCGTCGCCCTGGCCTTGCACCTGCGGCGACACGGTCAGCGCCGCCATTTCGCCGGTACGCGATTCGGGGTAGGGGTAGAGCGCCGCGCAGCCGAAGATCACGCCGTCGTGCTCGATCACGGTGTAGTTGGCGATGTCGCGTTCGATCTCGGTGCGGTCGCGCTTGACCAGCGTGCCATCGCGTTCGAATGGCTCGATCAGCTGCAGGATGCCGCCGACATCGTCGGAGCCGGCTTCGCGCAGGCTTTCGAGCTTCTCGTCGACCACCATGGTGCCGATGCCGTCGTGGGTGAAGACCTCCATCAGCAGCGCGCCATCGGTGGCGAACGGCAGGATGTGCGAGCGCTCGACGCCGCCGTCGCAGGCCTTCACACAGTGCTTCAGGTAGA